>JALSHX010000220.1 GCA_026982025.1 Aquificaceae bacterium
GCCTGCCTTTGAAGGTGCGGAGGAAGAAGCAATTAAGGAACTTCTAAAAAGAGCGGGACTTCCAGAAACGGGAAAAACCACCCTTTACGATGGGAGAACGGGAGAACCCTTTGACTTTGAAGTGACGGTGGGTTACATGCACATGCTCAAACTGGTTCACATGGTTGATGACAAAGTCCATGCAAGGTCCACAGGTCCTTACTCTCTCGTTACCCAACAGCCCCTGGGAGGAAGGGCTCAGTTCGGGGGGCAGAGGCTCGGAGAGATGGAGGTATGGGCACTGGAAGCTCACGGAGCCGCTTACACCCTTCAGGAGATGCTGACGGTAAAGTCGGACGATATTGAGGGGCGGAGCAAGGTGTACGAATCAATTGTTAAGGGTAAGTACACTTATTCTCCGGGAATTCCCGAATCCTTCCGTGTTCTCGTGAGAGAGCTGAAGGCTCTGGGTCTTGATGTGAGGTGCGTGAACGGGGAGGATTCGGGCTGTGATCAGGTGGATGTGATTGAGGAGGATTAAGTATGAATCAGAGGAAGAGAGGTCTCTTTCCCTTTGAAAGAATCAAGCTCATGCTTGCCTCTCCCGAGGAGATAAGGAGCTGGTCAAGGGGAGAGGTGAAAAGACCCGAGACCCTCAACTACAGAACCCTCAAGCCCGAAAAGGGCGGACTTTTCTGTGCAAAGATCTTCGGTCCCATCAAGGACTACGAGTGTCTGTGCGGAAAGTACAGGGGCAAAAGATACGAGGGCACCGTTTGCGATAGATGCGGGGTTGAAGTGACCCTCTCCTACGAAAGAAGGAAGAGGTTCGGGCACATAGACCTCGCCGCACCCGTTGCTCACATCTGGTTTCTTAAAAGCACGCCTTCCAAGATAGGAACGCTCCTTAACCTTACTTCCCGGGATGTTGAAAGGGTAATTTACTTTGAGTCCTATCTCCTCATTGAGTATCCCACCGAGGAGGAAGAAGAAAGCTTTGAGAAACAGGAAGAGACCATACCCCTTAACGACGGAACCACTACCAAGTGGGTAAAGCTCCATGTGGTCAACGAGCAGGAGTTTGAGGAGGAGTATTCCTTCACAATAGACGAGAAGTTTGAGTACGGGATGGGTGCGGAAATAATTAAGAACGTTCTCTCCCAGCTTGACCTCCCCGAGTACTCCAAAAAGCTGAGGGACCTGATAAAACCTTACAGCATCGGATACGAGGATCTGGGTAAGAAGGTGGAGACCCAGTACAAAAGCCTTTACGAGAAGGTTATAAAAACCATAGCCCATGACTTTGACAACTTCGGTATAAAGTTTCAGGGTCTTGAGGATCTGGGGCTTTCTCCCGAACAGGCAATATACAAATTGCTGGGAGAGGAGATATATCTCAATGTTGAAACGGGAGAGGTGTCAAAAGAGGACAAAGGAGACGAGTACCTCACTGGTAAAGAGGCCATAAGAACCTTTTACGAGAATGTGAGGGAGAAAAAGGGCGGTGTGCCCGTTTTTGAGAGGGTAAAGGAGGATATAAGGGCAACCGTTCTAAAGGAGGTTTCCGAGCAGAAGGTAAGGAAGTACCTGAGGATTCTCAAGCTCGTTGACGGATTCATAAAGAGTGGGAACCGTCCCGAGTGGATGATTCTGGAGGTCATACCTGTTCTTCCGCCCGACCTCAGACCCCTCGTTGCCCTTGACGGCGGTAAGTTTGCAACATCCGACCTCAACGACCTTTATAGAAGGCTCATCAACAGAAATAACAGGCTCAAAAGGCTCATAGAACTTGACGCACCAGACATCATCATCAGAAATGAAAAGAGAATGCTTCAGGA
>JALSHX010000221.1 GCA_026982025.1 Aquificaceae bacterium
AGTTTGCCCCGATCATTTCCACCGAGTACTTTTTCAGGATTCCTTCCTCGTGTAGCTGAACCGCGAGGTTTAGGGCAGTCTGCCCTCCGAGGGTCGGCAGAAGAGCGTCAGGAGATTCTTCTCTGATAACGGTTTCCAGAACTTCCACCGTAAGGGGTTCAATGTAAGTTCTGTCCGCAATTCCGGGGTCAGTCATGATGGTTGCCGGGTTTGAGTTAACGAGAACCACCTCGTACCCTTCTTGCTTTAGAGCCTTGCAGGCTTGAGTTCCAGAGTAATCAAATTCAGCCGCCTGACCTATGACGATGGGACCCGAACCGATGATGAGTATCCTCTTGATATCTTTTCTTTTAGGCATTAAAAATGATATTATAGTAAACGATAAACTACCAAGGAGGGAACGGATATGAAAAAAATAAGAGTTGCACTCCCCATTGCTGGAATTTTCGCCCTGGCGGTATTCAGTCAGTCCTGCGCTCAGAAGTCGGATGAGGTCAAAGCCCTCAAGCAGGAGATAGAAACCCTCAAGAAGGAGACGGAGCAGGTCAAGAAGGACACGGAACAGCTCAAGCAGGAGGCACAGGACCTCAAGGCAATGGCTGAGGAGATCAACAGGAAGATTGACGAGATTTCTCAGTAATCAGGAGGGAATGGGATGAGAAGGGAAATGATAGCTCTCCTTCCCGTTATCGGACTTTCGGCGGTTTTCGTGGTCAATCAGGGTTGTGCAACCAAGCCCGCCCTTGAGGAGGTCCAGAAGGAGAAGGAGGTTCCAAAAAAGAACATTGAGGAGGCACGGAATAACCTCAACGAAGCGAGGGGACTTCTCAGCGATGCGAGAAATCTCCTTGAATCTGCAAAGGAGAAGATAGCCCGGAAACTCGCGAGCAAGCCTGTGGAGGAACCCGTCGTTCAGGAGGAGCCAAAACCCGGCGTGGGATTCGGAAAGATCAGGGTTGAGTGGTGCGATACCCTCTGGGGGATCTCGGAGAAGGTTTACAACAACTCTCTCTACTGGCCCGCCATTTACGACCTCAACAGGGACAAGGTCGGTGAGGATCCGTGGGTCCTATCTCAGGGAATGGTCCTCAAGTACAAAACAGAGCTAACAGAGGAGGAAAAGAACGAGGCTGTAAGGGAGGCTATTGCCTGGAGCATGAAGTTTAAAGACAGAAGGCTCGATCCCAAGTGCCCTCCTAAGTGAAGGCTTTTATTCCCATTCAATAGTTGAGGGTGGTTTGGAGGAAATGTCGTAAACCACCCTTCCTACACCTCTTACTTCGTTTATAATTCGGCGCATTACCCTGTCAAGAAATTCCGGATCAAATCTAACCCAGTCCGCTGTCATTCCGTCCCTGCTCTCCACCGCCCTGAGGGCAATAACCTTTTCGTAGGTCCTTACGTCTCCCATCACGCCAACGGACCTAACGGGCAGGAGAACGGCAAATGCCTGCCAGATATGGTTGTAGAGTCTCTCTTTTTTCAGCTCCTCAATAAAGATCCTGTCCGCCCTGCGGAGAATATCAAGGTCCTCCTCATTGACCTCCCCGATAATCCTGATGGCAAGACCGGGACCGGGGAAGGGGTGCCTGCTGAGGATGTGCTCCGGAATTCCCAGAATCCTTCCAAGCTCCCTTACTTCGTCCTTGAAGAGGTCTCTGAGGGGTTCAATTAGCTTAAGGTTCATCTTTTCGGGAAGCCCTCCTACATTGTGGTGCGTCTTTATCTTTGCCGAGCCTCTTATGCCTGCGCTCTCAACTACATCGGGGTATAGGGTGCCCTGAAGGAGAAACTCAGCTTCCTTCACCTTTCGTGCCTCATCCTCAAGGACCTCTATAAAGGTGTTTCCTATTATCTTCCTCTTTTCTTCCGGGTCCTCAACTCCCTTTAACCTTTTCAAGAACAGCCTTCCCGCATCAACCACCTTAAGAGGTAATCCGAGACCTTTCAGGGAATTCTCAACCTCCTCCCTCTCACCCATTCTCAAAAGACCGTGATCAATAAAAAAGCACATCAGCCTATCTCCGATCGCCCTGTGAACGAGGACGGAAGCAACGGTTGAGTCAACACCTCCAGAAAGTGCAGCAATTACCCTTTTACCCTTTGTTCGTTCCTTGATCTCCTCCACCTTCTCCTCAACGAAGTTTCCCATCTGCCAGTTTTTTTCCGCACCGCATATGTTGAAGACAAAGTTCTTGAGGAGTTCCTTCCCGTAGTCGGTGTGGCTCACCTCCGGATGAAACTGAAATCCGTATATCTTCTTTTTCTGGTCAGCGATCACGGCGTTGGGTGAACCCGTGGAGGAGGCGAGGTTTTTAAAGCCAGCGGGAAGAATGGTTACCCTGTCCGCGTGGCTCATCCACACATCAAACTCATTGGGAGTACCCTCAAAAATGGGATCCCCCTTCAGGACCCTGAGCCTTGCCCTCCCGTATTCCTGAGAATCAGCCTTTTCAACTCTTCCTCCGAGGAGGTGAGCTATAAGCTGAAGTCCGTAGCAGATACCAAGGATCGGCACCCCCAGAGAAAATAATCCCTCCGGAGGTAAGGGTGCGGAAGGTGAATAGACCGATGCGGGTCCGCCGGAGAGGATAATCCCGTAGGGATTCTTTTCCCTTATTTCCTCAAGGGTTGAGTCCCAGTTTAGGATTTCGCTGTAAACTCCGAGCTCCCTTACCCTTCTCGCTATAAGCTGGACATACTGAGATCCGAAGTTGATTACGATCACAGGTCTTCTTTGCATGAGTATATATGATAATTCCTCAATAAACGGCGAAGGAGGTTGCAAATTGTCAAATTTAAGTGAGATGGCGGTAAACTTCGGGAGGTTCGTTTCCGAAAGGGATGAACTTCATGTGGATGAGATAAACGACGAGGTGGTGGAGGAGGTAACGAGGGAGTTTGTGAGGCAGGTCCTCAAAGGGAAGGAAATATCAGAGGACATGCTTGCAGAGATACACGTTGCCATTGAGAACGGTCTGATTGACGGAGCAACGGTTAACGAGATGGAGGGATAACTTCCTTCCATAAAATGTTTCTTTCTCCGATTCCCGGAATACTGACGGGAAAAGCTTTGAGATGGTGCTTCTCGCACCACTCCCTATCGTAATTTTTTTCTTTCATGATGAAGAGGAATCCTTCTGAGAGTTTTTCCAGGTCCTCTACACGCTTTTCAAGGTCGTCAAGTGCTCTCGTAATGACGAGGGTGTACTTCTGTTTTACCTCCTCTGCCCTCTTGCAAATAACTTTCCACCTCATTCCCAGCAGGACACCCGCCTCCTCAAGGAAGGCACACTTCTTGTGATTTGACTCAATCATGGTGAGTTCAATGTGCGGGAGGTAGATTTTAAGCGGGATTCCGGGAAATCCTCCTCCGCTACCTACATCAGCTATGTCAATCTCTTCCCTGTCAATTCCCAGTTTTTTCATGAGCAAATGGGGAGTTATTGAGTCAATGAAGTGGAAGGTTATAATTTTGCGGGGTTCCCTGATTGCGGTTAGGTTGTGAACCCTGTTCCACCTGAGGAGCTCCCTGAGGTAAAGGTGGAATTTTTCAGCCTGATCATCGTTGAGGCTGAAGCCACAGCGAAGAAACCGCTCTTTAATTTCATTGGGAGTAGGCAATTTCATTGATCACCTTCTCCACCATCTTTGCGGGGTCGGGGGACCTTATAATTTCCCTTCCCATAACGATTATGTCGGCACCCTCCCGACGTGCTTCTCCCGGTGTTGAGACCCTCACCTGATCCTCCCTGCTTGCCTCTAACCTTATACCGGGAACTACCGTAAGAAGGCTGAATCTCGCTTTGATCAGGCGCACCTCTTTGCTTGAACACACAACTCCGTCAAGCCCGAACTCCTCAGCGATCCCGGCAAGCTTAATTACCATTTGAGAGATTGTTCCTCCCTTTGACCCTAAAAAGGAGATGTATTCCTCGTCGTGGGATGTAAGAAGGGTTACTCCTATCAGCTTTACGCTCTCCCTTGACTCTGCCGCCCTTCTAACCATCTCCCTTCCACCGAGGGTGTGAAGGGTCAGGTACTGGACGCCGAGCCGTTCCGCACTCTCAACAGCTCTTGCCACCGTATTGGGTATGTCGTGGAGCTTCAGGTCAAGGAACACCTCAAGTCCCATTGAAAGGATTTCTCTTACGACATCTTTCCCGCCTTCAATGAGTAAAGAAGGACCCACTTTCATAATGAGGGGAAAGTGCCTCACCTTTTTGACGAGGTCCATCGCATCATCGGGGGGAAGGTCAAGGGCAACGCATAGTTTTGCCATCGGGATTATTAAATCACGAGGTGAAGGTGCTTGAGGGGAAGTGTTTTCATCGGATAAAGGATCTTGAGAAAAATCAGAGCGGTGGTGTAGGCATCGTCAAGGGCGCTGTGGACCGCCTTTACGGGTATCCCCATTTGCCGTGCGGTTTCTTCAAGAGAAGAGGGCTTTATGTGGGTTCTCTTCAGAAGAGTCAGTACATCTATTCTTGGAAAAGGGAGCGGAATGCCATATTCATTCTTTGTGTACTTCTCAATAAGCTTAACATCGTAGGTAACGTTGAAACCCACGATAATAGAACCTTTTGCGAACTCAAGAAATTCCTCAATAACAGCCGAAGGCGGTCTTCCGAATTTTTCCAGATCCGATGGTGTTATTCCGTGTACATGCACAGACCGACGGAAATCTCCCTCAACCTTCAGGAGCCTGTTGAATACTTGCGAAAGGTCAATTGCCATGTTTTCAATCCTTACCCCACCTATGGAGAGGAGCCTTGCCTTTCTGGGGTTGGCGGAGGTGCCTTCAGTATCAATTACCGTAAAGGGCGTCCTCTCAAGGGTTTCATCAAGGTCATGGTCCGAGAAGAAACGGCGAAATAATTGGTTTGAGCCGTATCTCTGGAGGAGAATCCTTCTCTTGATCCTGTAAACTATACTCATCTGGGAAGGTGCATGGTGTACCGCCTTTCTATAAACTCCTGAAACTCCCTTACTATCTTGAGGCTGTCTTTGAGGAGGTCCCTCTCAATCTTGTTCATTTCCTCAGGAGAAATGTAATTTTCAGGTGATTTTCCCGACCTCATCAGCTCTATCTGGTTTTTGAGGCGAATGGTCTGCATGTAAGTGAAGGCTTCTTTAAGGTCCCGGGCAATGTCTAACGGGATCTCCCCCACTTGAGCCAGCCTATCAATCCTCTCAAGGGTTGAAGTCTCCTCAATCCGGTTCTTGAGGGCAAGGGCTCTTACACCCTGAGTTATGGGGAAAATACCTCCCTTTTTGATGTCAAGCCTTCCCGATGCGGGACCTTCCCTTTCTGTGATTATTCTGCTGAATAGTCCTATGGGCGGTTTGAACCTTATAGCGTCCATGAGCATGTAGGAAATGAATAGCTCTCCCCTGCTTGCTTCCCTGAAAACAAATTCTTTTAGTTCTTTTGCCAGATCATCACTTCCAAATGAATTTCTAAAGTCAAAGAAGACGGCCACCCGGAGAGTGTTCTGAGGATCTGGCTTTGAGATCCAGCGCCTGACCTCATTCTTCCATGCACCCAATCCCTTTCTCCACTCGGGGTTGGAAACCATTACCCTGCCCGGGCATGGAGGAAACCCTACATCAATAAGGACTTCCGATAGGACCTTTGAAAAGGTTTCAAAGTAAAGGGAGGGCTCTTCCTCAAGGGAAGGGAGCGAATCGTCGTAAATAAGGGCATTGTCCTGATCGGTCTTCAGTGTTTGCTCCCTCCTCCCTTCGCTCCCGAGAGACAGAAAGCTGAAAGAAGCGGGCGGTTCTTTGCCTATCTTCCGAATGGTTAATAAAACGCACCTTGAGACAATCCTGTCGCTAAGCTCCGATATGAGCCTTCCTATTTTGAGGACATTCAATCCTTCGGAGAAAAGGTTGAAGACAAGTTCTCCCGTGAGTGAGTAGATATATCTGAGCCTTTCAACATCTTCCGACTTTTCAATTTCCTTTATCAGAGTAAGTAAGTTTCTGCTTTCCGCGAGGATAATGTCCCTGTCTTCAAGTATTCCCGTGATCTCTTTTCCTTTGAGTACCACCACCCTTCTTACATTGTTCCTCGTCATCCGAATGATCGCATCAAAGAGGAAGTCCTCCTCATCAACGCCTATGAGTGGTGAGCTCATGATCTCCTTAAGCATGACCCCTCTCGGGTCCCTTCCTTCCGCCACTACCTTCTTGATGATGTCCCTTTCCGTTACTATTCCCGTCTCTGCGTCTTTAACGATTACGCAGCTTGAATTTTTTTCCCTCATATGACGGCTCGCCTCGGCGGCGGTCCTGTTTCCCCGAAGAATGATTGGAGGAGAGCGGGGGAGGTCCTTTATTCTGAGAGTCAGGAATCTGTCAAGGGTTAATCTTTTTTGAGGAGAAATCCGTAGGAATTTGGCGGTGGCGGAGAGTTTTTTTGCGAGGCTTTTTGTAAAAAACAGCTCAAACTCTTCGTACTTTTTAATGAGCTTGAGAAATACCTCTTTGGGAATAAGGTAAAGAATGGTATCCGTAAGGGTTAGCGCCGTTGAGGTGGGGGGTTCACCGCTGATCAGAGATGGATAACCGAAGGTATCTCCCTCCGAGAGGAGGTCAATCTCTGCTGTGCCGACCCTAAGGGAAACTTCTCCTTTTCTGATAATGTATAGTTCCTCAAGTGGCTTTGAGCCCTCACTGAATACGGTTTCACCCGAAGGGTAGTACCTTATTTTTATGTGAAAGGCGAGGGCTTCCAGAGCGGTGTCCGGAAGCCCAGAAAAGGGGTAGTGGTCCTTGAGGAAGTCTTCAACATCTCTGATCATACCTCGTGTATTTTCTTAGGATACCGCAGTTCTTCAACCATTCTCTGGATTTGTTCCGATGGCGGTTTGGTTGCAAGGGAAACACCTACGGTAACCACCAGATTAGCAATTAATCCGAAGAGACCCGAAGCGGTATGCTGAATACCCGCTATGGAAAATCCGTGGACTTTGTTCAGGTAAATGTAGGCAATTGTCACAAGAAGTCCCACCACGAGACCGCTGACAGCCCCCTCTTTGTTTAGCCTCTTCCAGAAGACACCAAGAACGAGAGCCGGGAAGAAGGATGCGGTGGCGAGGGAGAACGCCCAGGCAACTATCTGAACGATGAAGGCGATTTTTTGAGCGGCGATGAATCCTCCGATTATTCCCGCAATGGCAACCGCTACTTTTCCTATCATGACGACCCTCTTTTCGGGTGCTTTGGGATCTATCATTTTGCTGTAAAGGTCGTTGGATATCGCTGCGGCAATAACCAGAAGGAGTCCGTCCGCGGTGGAGAGTGCCGCTGCTAGTCCCCCCGCCATAACGAAAAATCCCACTATAGCAATTAACCCGGCAATCTCAGGCGTTGCCAGGACCACTATGTCCCTGTGGATGTTTAACTCAGCCCACTGGATTATTCCGTCACCGTTTTTATCAATGACTTCAAACAGTCCGGTTTCAGCCCACTTCTGAGCCCACGCGGGAAGCTGGTCAACGGGTTTACCCACCACATCCTTTAATACAACGAGCCTTGCAAAGGCGGCGTACGCAGGTGCTGTAAGGTACAGAAGGGCTATAAAAAACAAAGCCCATCCCGCACTGACCCTTGCGTCCCTGACGGATGGAGTTGTGAAGAACCTCATGAGGATGTGGGGAAGTGCCGCGGTTCCCGCCATCAGGACAAAGGTGAGTGCAAGAAACTGAGCCATGTTGAACTTAACAAAGGGCTCAACATAATGGGGGCTTATACCCATTTGAGTTTCAATCTGCACTATGTTTTCAAGAACCTTTCCGTAAACGAACTGAGGGAGGGGAACTCCGAACCACTGTGAGGCAAGAATTGAAACGGGGAGAAGATAGGCTGTGATCAAAACTATGTACTGGGCGACCTGAGTCCATGTAATTGACTTCATCCCCCCGAGTATGGTGGTGGCGATAATAATTATCATTCCTATGGCTATTCCCAGCTCAAAGGGAACGCCGAAAAGCCTCCCCATAATGATCCCCACGCCTGCCACCTGACCCACCATGTAGGTAAAGCTGATAATTATGGCGGTGACAAGGGCAACGAGTCTTGCAAACTGCGATTCGTATCTTTCCGCGATAAAGTCGGGAACTGTGTACTTGCCGAATTTTCTGAGATAAGGGGCAATAAGAAGGGCGAGAAGAACATAACCACCCGTCCATCCCATGATATAGGCAAGACCGTCGTAGCCAAGGGCGTAAAGGGCTCCCGCCATTGATATAAAAGACGCGGCGCTCATCCAGTCAGCCGCAACAGCCATCCCGTTCCAGAAGGCAGGTATTCTCCTTCCAGCAACGTAGAACTCAGCGGCCTCCGTAGCCCTGTTGTAAATGGCAATAGCCATAAAAACTATGACTATGCCGAAGACGATTACATAGCCCATTATGTTTTCCATGGCTCACTCCTCCACTCCGTACTTCTGGTCAAGCCTGTTCATAAGGAAGGCGTAAACGAAAATGAGGATCACGAAGGTTATAACGGAAAGCTGTGCGCTGACCCAATAATGAAGGGGGAATCCGAATACCGTTACCTTGCTCAGCGGTTGTGCAAGAATTGCACCGACATAGGATACTGCGAACCAGATGGCAAGCAGGATGATTATGATCTGGATATTTTCCCGGTGATACGCCTCAAGTTTTTCTTTGTCCATCCCGCACACCTCCTTGCTCAAAAATCGTTTTTCAGTTTAAGATAGGAGAGAATTAAAAGTCAAACACTTGGTATAAAATCAAACATCGTTTTAGTTTTATTTCCCAATAAATAGGATTTTAGACCCATTTTTTTAATTTTAGCTCCATTCAAGTAAAGAAGAATTGTCCCCAATTAGCCTAAATTAATGATAATTAAGTTGTTGGTTGGCTTATAAAAAAATAATAATAATTGAATATCAAACACCGTTTTATTTTTTTAACAAACCCATTTTTCAAAGTATCATTTCTATAAAATTTAAAAAAACCAAATGCGGAGGTGGTCCCATGGCGGAGCATGAAAAGGCGGAGGTACTTCTAAAAGTTAAGGAGAAGTACGAACCACCTATGGAGGTTGTAGAGAAGGCGTGGATAAAGGATTACGAATCTCTATACAGGGAATCTGTCAGGAGCAGGGAGGATTTCTGGGCAAAGGTTGCGGAAGAGCTCCACTGGTTCAAGGGCTGGGACAAAGTCCTTGAGTGGAAGCCTCCATACGCCAAGTGGTTCGTGGGAGCCCAGACAAATATCACCTACAACTGCCTCGACAGGCATGTCAGGAACGGAAAGAGGAACAAGGTAGCGTACATATACATTGACGAGGATAACAACGAGCGCAAAATTACCTACGGCGAACTTCTTGAGCTTGTGTCAAGGATCGCAAACGGACTCAAATCCCTCGGGGTGGGGAAGGGAGACAGGGTATCCGTTTATATGCCCAACACCATTGAGGCTGTTGCGGTAATGCTTGCCTGTGCAAGAATAGGTGCCATTCACAGCGTTGTTTTTGCCGGTTTTTCCGAGGGTGCCCTGAGGACGAGGATTGAAGACGCGAAGGCAAAGGTTGTTATAACCGCTTCCTACACGAGGAGACGGGGAAAGAGAATAGACCTCCTCGCTACCGTTGAGAAAGCGATTGACGGTCTTGACTTTGTTGAGAAGGTGGTTGTTTGGGACAGGGACGGAGATGCACTGAGCAGGGACAAAGGTAACATGTTTGTTGATTTCCATTCCATGATTAACTCCGCTGAGGCGGAGTGTGAACCCGAAAAGATGTCCTCTGAGGACCCCCTCTTTATTCTCTACACCTCGGGAACAACGGGCAAGCCAAAGGGCGTCCTTCACACCACGGGGGGTTATATGGTCCAGACCTACTTCACCTCAAAGGTGGTTTTTGACCTTCACGAGGATGACATCTTCTGGTGCACCGCGGACATCGGCTGGATAACGGGTCATTCCTACATAGTTTATGGAATACTTGCAAACGGTGTCACCTCCTTAATAGTTGAGGGTGCTCCCGACTATCCCGATCCGGGAAGGTGGTGGAGCTATGTTGAAAAGTACAGGGTCAATGTTTTCTACACAGCTCCCACAGCCATAAGGATGTTCATGAGATACGGCGAGGAATGGCCAGCTAAGTACGACCTTTCATCCCTCAGAATTCTCGGCTCTGTGGGAGAGCCCATCAATCCCGAAGCCTGGCACTGGTACCACAAAAACATAGGAAGGGAGAAGTGCGTTATCGTTGATACATGGTGGCAGACGGAAACGGGTGCTCACATGATTACTACCGTTCCCTCCTACCCCGCTAAGCCCGGAAAAGCAGGAAAGCCAATGTTCAGCGTTGAGGTGGACATAGTTGACAAGGACGGAAACAGGCTTCCTCCCGACACGGTGGGCTTTCTCGTTATCAAAAGCCCGTGGCCCTCAATGCTGAGAACATGCTGGGGCGAGCCCGAAAGGTATGAGAAGTACTGGAACACCATACCCGGAGTTTACTTTGCCGGTGACCTTGCCTCTTACGACGAGGAGGGTTATGTGATGATCCTCGGAAGGGCTGACGATGTCATAAACGTTGCCGGCCACCGGATAGGTACGATGGAGGTTGAGAGTGCACTCGTGGATCACCCATCGGTGGCGGAGGCTGCAGTGATAGGCAAACCCCACGAGGTAAAGGGAGAGTCAATAAAAGCCTTTGTTATTCTCAAGAGGGGAGTGGAGCCCTCCCAGAAACTTGTTGATGAGCTAAGACTCCATGTAAGGAACGAACTCGGCTCAATAGCGGTTCCCGACGAAATTGAGTTTGTGGAGAAGCTTCCCAAAACGAGGAGCGGAAAAATCATGAGGCGTGTTTTGAAGGCACAGGAGCTGGGGCTTGATGTGGGCGATGTATCCACTCTTGAAGATTAGATGCTTAGGTAGGTTTTTCTTATTGAGTCCCTCTTCATGAGATCCTCCGAGGTCCCCTCGTCCACAATCTCCCCGAGGTCAAAGACGTATGCCCTGTCGGAGATCTCAAGGGCAAGGGAGACCTCCTGCTCAACAATTAGCATGACTATTTCTTGCTCCTCCCTGATTTTCAAAAGTGTTTCTGCAAGGGTATCTACCACAGCGGGAGCAAGACCGAGGGAGAGCTCGTCAATCATGAGGAACTTAGGTGATGACATGAGAGCCCTTCCTATTGAGAGCATCTGCTGCTGACCGCCGGAGAGATCTCCGGCAAGCTCTCTTCTTTTTTCCCTAAGCTGAGGAAAGTAGGAATAAACCTTTTCCAGATTTTCCTTTAGCTCCTCTCTGCAGAGCCATCCGCCCATGATGAGGTTTTCCTCAACGCTCATTCCCAGAAAAAGCCTTCTTCCCTCCGCAGCAAGACTCATGCCCATTCTGACCCTATCCTGCACAGACAGGGACTCAATGTGCCTGTCCTCAAAGCGGATTATGCCTCCCCACGGTTTGACGAGCCCAATGAGGGTTTTGAGGAATGTACTCTTTCCTGAACCGTTGGAGCCGAATATTGCCACTATCTCCCTTTCCCTGACCTCAAGGGTAATAGCCTTGAGCACCTCAACATCACCGTATCCCGCACTGAGATCCCTTACCTCAAGTACTTTCCTGTTTTGCATACTTCTCTCCCAGGTAAGCCCTGATAACCTCTCTGTCCTTTTTTAATCCTTCGGGATCTCCCTCGTATATTATTCTTCCTTCCGAGAGGACAATAACCCTTCGGGTAAGCCTGAAAAGGGCTTTAAGGACGTGCTCAACGAGAAGCAGGGCTGTTCCCCTCTCCTCGTTTATCCTTTTAAGCAGGCCTGCGATCTCCTCAACGGAAACCGGATTAAGCCCTGCAAATATCTCGTCAAGAAGCATAAGGTAGGGACCGAGGGCAAGAGCCCTCGCAAGCTCAAGCCTTTTTCTCTGTGCGAGAGAGAGGCTTCCCGCACGGTCCTTTACCTTCTGGGATAGCCCTACCATGTTGAGGATATCAAGCGCCCTCTCCTCGGAAGACTGTCCTCCGCCGTAGTGAAGGGCTATCATAACATTTTCAAGCACTGATAGATTTGAAAAAAGCCTCGTTATCTGAAAGGTTCTTGCTATGCCCATCTTTGCCCTTTTGTGGGGTCTCATTCTGCTTATGGGCTTTCCTTTAAAGAAGACTTCTCCCCCATCGGGCGAAATTACTCCCGAGATAATGTTCAGCAGTGTGGTTTTTCCCGAGCCGTTGGGTCCAATTATTCCCAGAACCTCTCCCTCCTTCATCTCAAAGCTAATACCCCTCAGGACCCTGTTTCCCCCGAAGCTCTTAGATATATCAGCAACCCTCAGCATCATACTCTCCTCAGGGCTGAAATCCCTCCCGGAATGAGGAGGATTGTCAGGATTATAAGAGCACCCAGCACGACCCCGTGAAGCTCAAAGAAGGTACCCCATACCACCTCCGAGATTATTTCAAGACCGAAAGCACCCGCAAGCGGTCCCCATGTGGTCCCCACACCGCCGATGAGG
>JALSHX010000222.1 GCA_026982025.1 Aquificaceae bacterium
ATAAAGGTGGTTGAGGGAATGAGGAGGCACGTGAGAGATCTTGAAATAATAGGCGAGTCAGATGAGGACGATTTAAACTTTTAGGAGGCAAAAGCATGGATCACATAAAGGAACTTATTAAAGACAGGGCGGGAGCGATCCTCTCAAATCTTCTCTCTCAGGGCGGAGAATACGGAGAGATCTTTTACGAGCGGTCAAGAATAACGAGGATGGAAAGGGAAGACGGTAAGCTAAACAGGGTTTCACACGGCTATGATTCGGGCGTGGGTATAAGGCTCATTAAAGGAGGAAAGACCTTTTACGGATACACCACTCAGCCGACCTACGAAAACCTCCTTGAAATCGCCAAAACCCTCGCAAGGGGTGAGGGCTACGGACCCATCGCGGTGGGAAAAAGGTACATAAAGGGATGGACTATCGCAAAACTGGATCCGGACCAGACGGACCTTTCCTTCCGCCATCAAATTCTTAAAAGGGCGGACGACAGGGCAAGGAGTTTCGGTAAGGAGATCAAGCAGGTTCTCTCGGTTATGATGGACAAGACGAGAGAGATACTCATAGTCAATAGCCTCGGAGAAATGGCCGAGGATCTTCAGAAGAGGATAGTTTTTTTCGTTGAAGTTGTTGCGGGAAACAGGGAGATCCTCCAGAGAGGATATGAATCTCTTGGAGGAAGGGGAGGTTTTGAGATATTTGAACAAACACCTCCCGAGGCGGTTGCGGAAAAAGCTGCACGGAGGGCTCTCCTGCTTCTCAAGGCAAAGCCTGCTCCCGCGGGAAACTTCACCGTAGTGCTTTCCTCATCAGCGGGAGGTACGATGATCCACGAGGCGGTGGGACACGGACTTGAGGCTGATCTCGTCCAAAAGGGGCTCTCCGTTTACGCGGGCAAGCTCGGTCAAAAGGTGGCAAGCGATCTGGTAACAGTTGTTGACGATGCAACCATTGAGGGACACAACGGGTCCTTTTCCGTTGACGACGAGGGTGTTCCCGCTCAGAGGAAGGTGCTGATTGATAGGGGTTATCTTGCGGGCTACATGTATGATAGGCTCAGGGCGATGAAGGAGGGAAGGGAATCAACGGGAAACGGCAGAAGGCAGAGCTACGCTCATGTTCCCATCGTAAGGATGACAAATACCTTCATAGACAGGGGAGAAGAGGATCCCGATTGCATAGTAAGTTCCGTTAAAAAGGGTGTTTATGTGGTAAAGATGGGAGGAGGAGAGGTTAATACGGTGACAGGGGACTTTGTCTTTGAGGTGATGGAAGGATACATGATTGAAAATGGGGAAATTACCCATCCCATTCGCGGTGCAACCCTAATCGGAAACGGACCGAAAGCCCTTCAAGAGGTTGAGGCTGTCGGAAAGGATCTGGGATGGGCAATAGGAACCTGCGGAAAAGACGGGCAGGGTGTCCCCGTTACCGACGCCCAGCCAACGGTGTTGATAAGAAACCTGACCCTCGGCGGTTGTCAGGTTTGCTGAGGCACCACCTCGGTGCCTATTCCCTCTTCAGTAAAGATCTCAAGCAGGAGGGAGTGACGCACCCTTCCGTCAATTATGTGAACCTTCTCGACTCCACCCTCAACGGCTCTTACGGCAGATAGAACCTTAGGTATCATCCCACCTCCTATTACACCTTCCTTAATCATTTCCATTGCTTTGTTGATCCCGAGGGTGGCAATAAGGTTGCCCGAACGGTCAAGGACTCCCTGGGTGTCCGTTAGATAAATAAGTTTTTTAGCCTTAAGGCTAACGGCAATTTGGTATGAGGCAAAGTCGGC
>JALSHX010000223.1 GCA_026982025.1 Aquificaceae bacterium
ACCAGCACATACTATTTGAAGGAGGAGCTTTGTTTTTATAGAGAGCCCTTTTTTGTCCTTTAGCTTCAGCCAGTCGTCCAGAAGACCTATCGCTGAAAAGGAGAGGGTGGAAAATACCAGAACCCAAGTGTACTTGACATCAAGCCTCATAAGGAGAACCGACGAAAGAAGAATTACCGTTACTATCACGAGCCCTCCCATGGTGGGAGTGTACTTTTTTTCTTCGTGGTTATCCGGTGTGTACTCCCTCACATACCCACCGAGAAACTTCTGAAGACGTGAGAGCTTTTCAATGAATCGGGGCGACAGGATCAGGGTCAGGAAAAAAGCTATGAGTATGGCGGTGAAGGACCTGAAGGTGATGTACTTGAAAACATTGAAGGCGAAAAAGTACTCCCTAAGGATGACCGCCAGGTGGTAAATCATCCCTTCAGCACCTGTTACTGCTCAGCAACCTGTCAAGAATAATTGCCACCGCGTTTCTTACACTAAGGTGATTCCAGTCTCCCGCTCCCTTAACAGGTTCAAGGATGAGGTCAAATGTTCTCATAAGGTCCGGAGGAATTCCGTAGCCGGTTCCAAAAACTATCAGGAAATCCTCTTCCCTCCTTTGGATCCTTTCAGCAAGCTCCCTGTATCCCACAGTGTTCGGGTACTCCCTCGCATCTGTTCCAACTATCACAGGCCTTTTGCCCCTCCTCTGAGAAATGTCCTCTACCACCTCTTCAAAAGTGTATTTTAACTTGACGATCTGAACTATCTCGTACCTTGTGGGATTAGCCTCTCTACCCTCGGGAGAGGTCCAGTATGAAATCTGTCTCCGTATTACCTTTCTCTGAGCGTCAACCGGCTGGACAATGTAAAAAGTATTTATCTCATAGGCACGAGAAGGTCTTGCAATGTCGTGAAGATCCATCGTGGTGAAAGAAGTAATTATGGTTTTACCCTCCTTATCCATGGCGGGAAAGTGCAGGAGTGCAATGAAAACGTTCTCGTTTATCATCGGACTTTGATGAATTTTAAAGGAAAGTGAGCCGGCCGGGGATCGAACCCGGGACCCACGGCTTAAAAGGCCGTTGCTCTACCGACTGAGCTACCGGCTCTCTTAGGGACCAGCTCCTAATGGAGCCGACGGGACTTGAACCCGTGACCTCCGACATGCCATATCGGCGCTCTCCCAACTGAGCTACGGCCCCTGAAGGGAAAGAATTTTACATCAGTCGGGGTCGCCTTTCAAGAGAGCCTTTAAGTCTCCCGCCTTTATAAGGAGTTCTCATCCTCAGCCTGAAAACCTCCTTCCTTTTCTTCCTTTCCTCCTCAAGCCTCCTCAGTAGCCGGGTACGCATTACCCTTATGAGCCTCTCCATACCCATCTTCCTTACCCCCAGAGAATTAATTTATTCCTCCGCCTCCTCCTGTGGGGAAAACTGATAACCGCAGTGGGGACAGACATAAGCTTTCCTGTGAGCTGTTTCCCAGCATTGAGGGCATCTCTTCCTCCCTTTGAGCAAAAGGACGATATTAAGGTGGAAAAGTTTTTTCATGAGTGTGACTGCAATGATAACAGAAAGGACTATTGCCCATCCCTTAAGAGCCACCGACAGGTCTTTTGTCTTTATCCAGAAGAAGGAAGCGCTGATTATCCCGATCCAGAAGGCGAGCCTCCTGTCAACAAAAACACTCCCTATAATGTAAAGAACAGCTACCCAAATAAAAAACTGGACAAGGGGTTCGTTAAATAGGACCGCTATGTTATTCAGGGCTTCC
>JALSHX010000224.1 GCA_026982025.1 Aquificaceae bacterium
GATGACTTCATCGGTAACATCAGGAGCAAATTTGAGAGGGAACCGGAAGGAGACGAGCAAATAACCATTGAGGGGACAGTTAAAAAAATCTCCAGAACCGAAGACTCATACCTTTTAAGGTTGCAGGACCCGGAAGGAATTGAGGTCCTCGTTTATACGGATCTTGAAGGTCTTGAAACAGGTCGGAAGGTCCGGTTAAGGGGAACGGTGAAAAGGATTGAGGGAAAGCTCAGCATTACTGACGCAGTTCCCTCAGAAGATCCGCCAACACCACTCAAGGAGTTCAAGAAACGGTACGACGACGATCCAAAAGGTGAAAGTGTCAGCCTCGGTGGAAGGCTCGTATCCCTCAGAACCATGGGGAAAGCTATATTCGGGCACATTCAGGACCTCACTGGAAAGATCCAGATATACATCAGGAAGGACACGGTGGGAGATGAGGGCTTCAGATTTTTTAACGAGTTTATAGACCTCGGGGACATACTGGGCGCGAGGGGAAGCCTTTTCAGAACCCGGACTGGCGAGCTTACCCTTGAAGTTCACGAGTTTAAACTTCTTGCAAAGTGCCTGCGTCCCCTTCCCGAAAAGTGGCACGGTCTCAGGGACACGGAGTTAAGACACAGACAGAGGTATCTGGACCTTATTGCAAATCCGAGGTCAAGGGAAACCTTCCTTCTGAGAAGCAGTATAATCAAGGAACTCAGAAACTTTCTTGACTCCCGCGGCTTCATTGAGGTTGAAACACCCATTCTCCAGCAGGTTGCGAGCGGTGCAAACGCAAAACCGTTCGTGACTTACCACAACTACCTTGAGATGAACCTCTACCTGCGGATAGCACCCGAGCTCTACCTCAAGCGCCTTATAGTTGGAGGATTTCCGCGGGTTTACGAAATAGGCAGGAACTTCCGAAACGAAGGGGTTGACAGAACCCACAATCCAGAATTCACCATGGTTGAGTTTTACGCAGGCTACTGGGATTACGAGGACCTGATGACTTTTACAGAAGAACTCCTTGAGCACCTTCTCATTAAGACAGTCGGGAAAACCAAAATTACCTATCAGGGAAAGGAAATAAACTTCAAACCACCCTACAGGAGGGTCTCTTACTTTGAACTTCTTGAAGAAAAGACGGGAAAGGACAAAGAATTTTTCCTCAGAAACCTTGAAGGATTGAAAGCCCTTGCAGGCGAACTTGATGTGGCTAACTACCAGAGCCTATCCCACGCGAGGCTGATTGACAAAGTATTTGAAAAACTCTGCGAGGAGGAACTCATCCAGCCAACCTTTGTTATTGACTTTCCCGCACTGCTCTCACCTCTTGCAAAGCCCCACAGAAAAGAGCCCGATCTCGTTGAAAGGTTTGAGCTTATAGTGGCTACACACGAGATTGCCAACGCTTACACCGAGCTTAACGACCCCCGCATTCAGGAGGAAAGGTTCAAACAGCAACTCAGGGAGAGGGAAATGGGGGACGAAGAAGCTATGGAAACAGACGAAGACTTTATCAGAGCCCTTGAAATGGGTATGCCCCCAACCGCCGGGGAGGGAATAGGAATTGACAGACTCGTCATGATTCTGACCGATACCGACAACATCAGGGATGTAATTCTTTTTCCTCACTTAAGACCCAAGTAAACCGATATTTATTTATAGGGGGATGTCCCTATCTGCTAAGGTTATAGCGCTTATTACCGGTTCCTTCCTCACAGCTGTTCTGATAGGCTTCTATCACCAGATCAGCGCCTTCAAGAGCATAACCAAGAGGGAAAAGGAGAAGTTCTGCGAAGAGAGTATATCAGAGTACAGGGAACTGGTTGAATTTCACAAAAGCATTGCAACTTCAATATCCTCTTACATAGCAACCGATCCGGAAGTAAAGGAATTCTTGAAGAAAGATGACAGGGAGGGTCTCCTGAATCACCTCAAACCCCTGTATCAAGGCGTAAGCAAAGACAAACTCATAAGGGAAATGGTCATCTTCAAGCTTCCCGCCACCGTTTACCTGAATGTAAGGGACCCCAAGGCTCCGAGGAGAGACGCAAGCAGGCGCAGAAAGGATGTCCTGCAGACGGGAAAAACCTGCACCAACACCCAGACCATTCTCATCTGTATCAACTACGTGGGGATACGGTCAACGAGCCCGATAATGGACGGAGAGGATGTTCTTGGAGTGGCATCCGTGGGCATTGATATGAGTGACTTCCTCAAAAGGTATTCAAAGCTCAAAGGTGTTAACGCAGGACTCGCCGTAAAGGACGAAATTCTCAAAAAGTCCCTCGTTGAAAAGAGCTACATCAGGTACATTAAAACCAGAAAGAAGGTCAACGGATTCGTTTACGAGCTTACCGACCCATCTCTCCTTGACCTCTCAAGCCTAATGCCCATGGCTTACATGAGTGATGTTGAGGCGGGTGGAACTAGCATTACCGTTTGCTCAACACCCGTAATGGACATCTCTGGAAAAGTAATAGGATACTTCCTCGTGTACTCCGACCTTTCTCCTATTATAAGCAGGGTTGCCTCCGAGTCCTTCAGGCAGACGGTTCTATTTTACACGCCTATGCTCATCATTCTTTTCGGTACCGCCCTTTTTCTTTTTCAGGGCATCTCCTCAAGAATAGGAAAAATAATGCACATCATTGAAAAGATAAGAAACAGGGAGTTTGACCACCTGCCACCGCCTTCGGCGGTCAGAGGAAACGACGAGCTTTCTCAGATTGAAAGGCACATCCTTACCCTCGGGATGGACATTCGGAATTACATTGAAAAGCTGTCAAAGGAAGTTGAGCTGTTTTCAGTAAAGGCATACATTGACTCCCTGACCGGCGTGTACAACAGAAGAGCCCTTGAGGAGACCGCCCCAGACCTGATTGCAAAGTATCAAAGCCTTAAAAAACCCCTTTCGGTTATGATGGTGGACTTTGACAACTTCAAGGTGATTAACGACACATACGGGCATCAAGTAGGAGATTACGTTCTGAGAGAGAGTGCGGAGATCATCAGTTCAACCCTGAGGGAAACGGACCTCGTTTTCCGATACGGTGGGGAAGAGTTTCTGGTCCTCCTTCCTGGAACTCCTCTGAAAGGTGCCCTTAGAGCGGGGGAAAATGTAAGAAGAAAGGTTGAAAACCACACCTTTAGCATAGGCGACTTCAGCTTCTCGCTGACCGTTTCGGTGGGTGTTACGGAAGTGGGAGAAGGAGACAGGGACCTTGGAGAAATAATTAACAGAGCGGACAGAGCCCTTTACATTGCCAAGAAGACGGGCAAAAACAGGGTTTATGCTGAGTCCTGACACCTTAGACAGCTGTATGTGATTCCTGTTTTCTTAGAAACCAGAATAGAACCACACCCACCCCTATCAGTCCAAGAGCTACCACCTGATTCCAGGTAAGACCCAGACCCTCAATGGGAGGAGTAACTCCCCTGTAAAACTCAAGGGCAAACCTGAGGGAACCGTAGAGGATCATGTATAGAACTATTACCTCCCCGTCAAAGGCTTTCCTGCGGTACATGATAAGGAGAATAATAAAGATGATGAGGTTTCCCAGAGCTTCAAGGATCTGTGTTGGATACAGAGCCATGCTGGGAGGTGCGGTGCCTCCCGGAGGAAAAACCACATAAAAGAAGGGAAACTCCTTCATAAAGTGGATCCCCACACTGAGGTCCTCCGCTCCCGGCACTGGTCTCCCGTAACAGCATCCCGCGGAAGTGCAGCCGAGTCTTCCTATTGAGTGGGCGAGGACAAGGGACGGAGCCGCTGCGTCAGAGGCTTTCCACAGGGGAAGGTTCTTAATCCTGACAGCGAGAATAAAGGCAAGAATTGCACCCAGAAGCCCCCCGAAAAAAGAAACGCCCCCCTTCCAGATGGCAAAGATGTCAAGGGGCGTCTCCACGAACTCGGGATGCTCTATGATAAAAGCCACCCTTGAACCCACTAAACCCGCAAGCACGGTTACGATGAAAACGAACTCTGAAGAGTCTGTGCCTAAACCCTCCCTCTTTGAAAATCTCAAAAATAGGAAGTAGCCGACGAGCATGGCAAGAGCAACGAGTACACCGTAGGTGGACACCTTCAAGCCGAAAAACTCAAAGAGCTGGGGATACATTAAACCTCTACCTCCTCTATCTCAAGTTTAACCTTTTCTCCGTTCATCTCAAAACCTATTTCCCTGAAGTACCCCCTCTCGGACCTTGAACCGAAGGTGATCTTCAGCCCCCTGCCGTTTTTCCTGTTGACAATTATAAGCTCCCTGAGTTTTCCGCCCTCAAAAACAACGATCTTGTCGTAAACCCCCATCCTCTCCCTGAATACGGTCCTTCCTCCCCTGCAAAAGGAGTACTCGGTCCCCGATAAAACCTTTCCGAAGATTATATCCTCCGGCAGAAGGGGCAGAAGGTAGCACTTTCCTCTTGCACATATCCTGTCCCTCCTGATGCTTACATCTTTAACCTTTGCAACCTTTACTGTGTAAAATCCGTCGTACTTGGCTATGATCATGGGAAATTTGACCGGACCGTACTTAAAGTGTCCGTAAATCCTGAACTCCCTCGGAACATGGTTAAGGGTGTACTCCGCGATAACTCTTTTTTCATCAGCACACCTTTGGGCAACCTTTACGGAGCAGGAGGTGAGGAGAACCCAGATAATAAGCAGAAATATCATCACGATTTTCTTATTCTCAACGCCAAGGCGTGAGCGGGCAATCCTTCAGCCTCCGCAAGGTTTATGGCAAGGTCCGAAAGACGGTCAAACCCTTCCCTTGAAACATAAATAATTGAACTCCTCTTTACAAAGTCGTAAACGCCGAGGGGAGAAAAGAACCTTGCGGTACCTCCCGTCGGAAGGGTGTGATTGGGTCCGAGGATGTAGTCGCCGAGGGGCTCCGTTGCGTACCTCCCCAGAAAAACGGCTCCCGCGTTTTTGATGTAAGGGAGAAGAGAAAAGGGGTCCTCCGTGATGACTTCAAGGTGTTCGGGAGCAATTATGTTAGCTACCTCACATGCCTGAGACATGTCCTTAACGAGAAAAACTGTTCCGAACCTCTCAAGGGACTTTTTTGCAATTTCATTTCTCTCAATACCCTCAAGAAGCTCGTAAACCCTCCCAACAACCTCCTTTGCAATCCTATCCGAGTCCGTCACAAGGATAGCACCTGCAAGCTCGTCGTGCTCCGCCTGAGAAAGGAGGTCAGCAGATACCCACGAGGAATCAGCCGTTGAATCCGCTATCACGAGAATCTCCGAGGGTCCCGCGATCATGTCAATGTCAACCGTGCCGTAAAGGAGCTTTTTTGCAAGCGCCACATATATGTTTCCCGGACCAACGATCTTGTCAACCCGGGGCACCGTCTCAGTCCCGAGGGCAAGGGCGGCAACCGCCTGAGCCCCTCCTACCTGAAAAACCCTGCTCACACCAGCAATGTAGGCAGCAGCAAGGGTGTACTTTCCCGGACGGGGGGTAACCATAATTATCTCTTCAACGCCAGCAACCGAGGCGGGAACGCAGTTCATCAGAACGGTTGAGGGGTAGCTTGCGGTTCCACCGGGAACATAAACCCCCACCTTCTCAAGGGGAAGAACCTTCTGACCCAGCAGTGATCCCTCCTCCTCGGATATAAAGGACCTCTCAAGCTGTTTTTCGTGGAAAACCCTTATCCTCTCCTCGGCAATCTCAAGGGCTTCCCTCACACCTTCCTCAAGCTCTTCATAGGCGCGCTCAAGCTCCTCAAAGGGAATTTCCATGGTCTCCGGGGTAAGGTCAACGCCGTCGTATCTCTTTGTCAGCTCAATAACCGCCCTGTCTCCGCCTTCCCTGACCTCCTTTATTATTTCTCTTACTGTCTCTTCGTACTCTTCCGAAAGCACCTCGCCCCTGCGGGCGAGGTATTTGATTCTTTCATCGTATCTCCAGGAACCCCTCCTCAGGTCAACGACCTTCATCAAGTATGAATTCTATCAGAGCATCTTCATGTAAAGCTGTCTTTTATATATTGCTCCAACTATTCCGAGCCCGATAAGAGATGCTATGAGGTGGCTGATTCCGTAGCTGACAAAGGGAAGGGGCATGCCTTTGGGCGGAAGGAGGTTGACCGCCATCATGGTGTTGATGAGGACCGCAAGGAGTATGTTAAGGGTCACCCCCACCACAACCATTCTCCCGAAGGTGTCCGATGTCTCAAGGGCTATCCTTTTCAGCCTCCACAGAAGGACTCCGAAAAGTAAAAAAAGAAACAGAATCCCCCCAAGACCCAGCTCCTCACCGATGACCGCAAGGATGTAATCTGTATCCGCTTGAGTGAGGGGTCCCAATTTCTGGAATCCCTTTCCGTAACCCTGACCCAGCAGTCCGCCGTTCATAAAGGCGAGAAGGGATTGAATAACCTGATAGGAAGAGCCGAAAGGATCGCTGACAGGGTCCTGCCACGCGGTAAGGCGTCTTGCAACATAATCACCCCCGAAGATTATCATGAAGGTTCCCACAAGTGTAAAAAGTCCTCCCACCGGAAGATAAACCTTCGGTGATGTTCCTCCTATCCAAAGCATAAGCCATGCAACGATCATTATGAAAATTGCCATTCCTTTGTCGGGCTGAAGAAAAAGGAGGAAGGAATGTATGATTACTATGAGGATTGCCCAGCCGAAGAACCTGAGCCTCCTTATGTAGCCCTTCCTTGATACATAGTAGCTGATGAATATAACGAGTATTAACTTGGAAAACTCCGAGGGTTGAATGCTTGAACCCACCAGCCACCTGTCAACAGCCTTTCCCATAAGGATTTTCTTAAAGAGAACTACGAGCAGTAAAATGATGGAGAGGGAAACAAGTCCGTAAACGAACCTCTGATTGTTCATTGCCCTGTAGTTTAGTGCGTGAGAGGTAAAGGACATAATCAGCAAACCTGCAACGAAGGCAAGGGCAAACAAAAAGGGTCTCTTGAAGTGGTAAAGGGTGAGATCTCCTGCAATGTAAGGAGCCACCCTCACGCTCACTATAGCCAGAAGACCCATTAAAAAGAGGAGAATAAGACAGAAAAGGATAACGGGATCGGGATAAAGTTTCCTCAGCCTCTCCATCCCCTTACAGGTTCTCTTTCTCTATTTCAAGTATAAGATCAACCCTCCTGCTGTGACGCCCTCCCTCAAAGGGAGTTTCAAGCCACACCTCCACTATTGAAAGGGCAAGATCTTCGCCCAGAACCCTACCTCCGAGGCAGAGAACATTTGCGTCGTTGTGAAGCCTGCTCATCCTCGCCATGTATTCATTGAGACACAGTGCCGCCCTAACCCCTCTGAACTTGTTGGCTGTGATGGACATCCCTATTCCGGTCCCGCAAACGAGAATTCCCCTTTCCGCCCTTGCCTCCTGAACCGCAAGGGCAACTTCCCTGGCAAAGAGGGGATAGTGGGTTGACTCCTCGGAGGAGGCACCGAGGTCAATGACTTCATAACCCTTATCCAGCAGGAATTCCTTTATTCTCTCCTTAAGGGTATAGCCGGCATGATCGGAGCCGATAGCTATGGTCATTCTTTCAGGACCTCTCGCAGTATAGAGTTAACCAGCTTGGGATTTGCTTTTCCCTTCGTTTCCTTCATTACCTGACCCACAAAAAAGCCGATCAGCTTCTCCTCACCTTTCCTGAACCTCTCAACTTCCCCGGGAAATCTTGAAAGAACCTTCTCAACAACCTTTCTGAGGGCTGACTCGTCCGTTATCTGCCTGAGTCCCCTTTCCTCAACTATTGCTTCTGGGTTTTTGCCCGTCTGCACCATTTCCTTGATGACTTCCTTTCCTATTTTTGTTGATATTACATTCTGACTAATTAGCTTAACGAGGGAGGCAAGGTCCTTCGGACTGACGGGAGATTTCTCAAGGGGAATCTGCTTTTCGTTTAAAAGCCCAAGAAGGTCGTTTAGAAGCCAGTTTGCAACTGCTTTTGGCTCCGCACCCTCTTTTACCGCAGACTCAAAGAAGTCCCCGAGATCCTTATTGTTAACAAAGATGCCCGCCTCGTATCGTGAGATGGAGTACTCTCTTAGCATTCTCTCAAGCCTTTCTCCCGGAAGTTCTGGCATGGACTTTCTTATCTCCTCAATCCACTCCTCACTGATCCTCAGTGGAAGAAGATCGGGATCGGGGAAGTACCTGTAGTCCTCCGCCTCTTCTTTGGTTCTCATTGTGAAGGTTTTTCCGCTCTGGGGATCAAAGGTCCTCGTTTCCTGAAGAACCTCTCCTCCCTCCTCAACGACCCTTATCTGCCTCTCAATCTCGTACTCAAGAGCCTTCTGCACAAAGCGGAAGGAGTTGACATTCTTTATTTCCGTCCTCGTTCCCAGCCTGTCGGATCCTTTTGGTCTTACGGAAACGTTTATATCACAGCGGAGCTGTCCTTTCTCCATGTCAGCCCGGGAAACACCCGTGTAACGCATGATGTTTCTCAGGTTCTCAAGGAATATTCTTGCCTCCTCCGGGGATCTTATGTCAGGTTCCGTGACTATCTCCATGAGCGGTGTCCCCGCCCTGTTGAGGTCAACATAGCTTTTATCACCTTCGTGTATGTTCTTTCCAGCATCCTCCTCAATGTGCAGTCTCCGTATCCTGATCCTCCTCCTTTCCCCTTCAGGAAGCTCAATCTCAAGCCAGCCGTCGGTCGCAAGGGGTCTCTCGTACTGAGAAATCTGATAACCCTTTGGAAGGTCCGGGTAAAAATAATTCTTCCTTGCAAATATGGACTCGGGGTGAACCCTGCAGTTGAGGGCAAGGGAAGCCCTGATGGCAAATTCCACAGCCCTTCTGTTGAGGACCGGAAGAGACCCGGGCATTCCGAGGCAAACGGGACACACATTGGTGTTGGGTTCGGAGCCAAACTCAACCCTGCAGGAACAAAAGAGCTTTGTGGCTGTGTCCATCTGCACATGGATCTCAAGCCCGATTACCGGCTCGTAGGGCATAAAGCTAATTATAACTTTCTACCCACTCTTGCCACCGTCCTTCTTAAAATCAGAAAACCTACGGGGATCAAGGTGATCAAAGCTTGCGATCGGTTTTGCCCCTCACAGCCGGTGTCCGGCTCCTCATTTACAGATTCAAAGCCGTAGCCCGACAGAGGCACTCTAAAAACAGGAGTGTCAGGGTCATCGGAACTTACCTCAAGGCTGGCGGAGTAAACCCTTTCCTCACCGGGAGCGAAAACAACGACAATAGAACAGTAATCCCCGGATAACAGGGTGAATACTGAAGTACCGCAGGATTGACTACCGCCGGAAGTTTCAAGTCTGAAGAACGAAGAGTCCGAACCGGAAATTACGATGTCGTTAACATTCAGGTCAGCATTGCCTCTGTTCACTATAAGAAATTCTTTACTTGCTGTGTTTCCAACCCTCACCGAACCAAAATCGTGGGAATCCGGCATTACGGAAATATCGGGCTGTGCTGGTCCTGAGCCGAAGCTTATGCTTATAATCGTATCCTGACCGTCATCCCTTATGTTGTAAATAGTAAATCCGGGATCAGGACCTCCATAAAGTCTGTTTGAGGGAGAGGTGGTCGGTCCGAATTCAACCGAGCCGGATGTCCCCGGAAAGGGATCGCCCGGGTCGCCATCGTTTCTGTTATTCTCAAGGTCAAACATTCCGTCCGCCTGCTCCACCGCAACCCTGTAGTGTTCAGCGGAGCAAAGTGCTGAACCGTGGTCCCTGTTGCACTCGTACCTGTTGTCCTCATTGGTTGATGTCGCCCTTGATTCGTCAATGTGCTAGATCAAAAGATCCTCTCCCGGCAAACCCGCGTCAAATCCTATTCTCCTTCTGTTCTCAATAAGGAAGTACTCACACGTTGAACCTGGCGTGCCGTCAAGAATTTGATAAACGCTTCCCTGATCCGTTTCCACGGGAGAGATCCTGATGTTTGAAGTGCTCACCCTAAGTTTATTTGGATTTACCCAGCCGAGGGAAGCCTTCTCCCACGGTCCGAGGTGTGCCGGCCGGTCCCCGGGCACCGTTTGATAGTTCCATGAACCCGCAGCCATTAGGGACCAGGCTCCCACACCCCTTGAGGTGTAATCAATATCATAAAGGTCGGGGATCCCGAGGGCATGGGCATACTCATGAGCGGGAACTCCCACGGTCAGAATGTCCGATGGAGGCAACATTTCTGGGACTATGAAGTAATCCTCAACTTCAACATTCCGCGAGGGGTCCGCACCGCACGGATCGCTGGAAACATAGGACCTTCCGAAGGCAGAGGATAGAACCCACCTGTGGGACCATACATCGTTGGAATCTCCCGATGCCTCCTGCCCGAAACCCTGATGAACTATTGCAACCACATCAACTCTGCAGTCTCCGTCGGTGTCAAATACAGAGTAATCCAGCTGGGAATCTGCGAGCTGAACAGCCTCGTAAACAAGCTCACCCACATTCACATCAATGATCGGAACATTTGGGTCATCCGCACCGTAGTAAGCTCTGCTTTTAGAAAGCTGGATCCATCCCGTTACAGAACCCGTAACGCTGAAGTTTCCATAGGACACCTCACGATAGTAATCCTTCAGTGATCCCGTCCCATCCCCGAAGAAGACCCTTTGAAAATCTGCTCTCGTAAATGTGATTGTTGTATCACTGTAATTTACGAGAATTACCGGAAGCTGTCCCGTTCCCGAAGGATTAACCACCCTCCTTTGCTGAGCCTTTATAAAACTCATTGCCCGCAGAAACGTTGCTTTATTTTTTGGTCTCACATGCTTGGGTATTCCAACAGGCGGCGGACCGTCCGCTCGCCAATGAGTCGGAACAAGCCTGCCATCTGTGTCAATCCCGGCATAGACCCAATAGCCTCTTGAATCTTTAATAACTGTGTACCCCTCAAGGGTTTCAAAGCCTCCAATCCTCTCATCCCCCCACTGTCTTAGAACCAGCGGGCTTCCGTCAGGCTGGGCAAAAATCCTTGGAAGATTTAAGGCAGGAATCGCGTAAAGGCTCAAATGGGCGCAAAGAATCAAAAGAAGGAACAGAATTACACCCATTACTCAAACCTCCCCAAATTTTTTATTTTTTTATTTTACCAACCGCCGCCTTCGGCGGCGGTGAATGTGATTATACGAATCTTCTGAAAGTCCTGAAAGCAAACATCAAGAAAGCCACTACCAGATAAATAAGGGAATTGGAAGAGACCGCACTGCAACCTCCCGAACCACCGCCTCCGCCTCCTCCGGCTCCGCCCCCTCCGACTGTTACGCCATTGGCGGAGAGGGTTACGGTGAAGGTTGCGTTATTCTGGTCATTACTGTTGATGGTTATGTTTGCCGAAATACTTCCAGCGGTTGAAGGTGTCACCGTCACATCAATGGTACAGCTATCACCCGCTTTTAGGGTAAATGTCAAGCTTCCGCAAGGATTGCTTCCCCCGTTGGCATTAATATTGAAGTCACTCTTATTAGTTCCTCCTAAGGAAATACCTGAAACATTAAGCTGTGCACTTCCCTTGTTGGATATGGTAACAGTCCTGGATTGAGACGTTGAACCCACATTGACATCTCCGAAATCAATACTTGTGGGCGATACATCAATGATCGGCTTTTGTTCAAAAGTAACCTGAAGGTTTACATTTGTAGGTGATGACGGAACGTCCGACTGAATCTGAAGGGTTCCCGTGTAGTTGCTCACCGCGGTGCTGGATCGGGCTTCCACGGTAACCGCACAGCTCTGATTTGCCGGGAGCGTAACAGGGTAAGAACCCGAACCCTTACAGTTGTCCTGTGATATGGAAAAGATCGTCCCGCTCTGGCTTATTGAGATATTTTGTAGGGTGAGATCAACACAACCCGCGGATATGGTAAAGGTTTGGGATATTGTCTGAGTTACATCAATAGTCCCGAAGTCGTGAGATGTGGGACTAACCGATACCTGAGAATTTGCACCCTCCCCAGTAAGGGGAACATTTACATTGGGATTACTGGGATCGTTGGTGTCAATTATAGATAAAGCGTCGCTAAAGTTACCGACAGAAGAAGG
>JALSHX010000225.1 GCA_026982025.1 Aquificaceae bacterium
TTTTCTTTTCAAGGCCTCTGGGTGAGGTTTTCACGCCTGTCGGTGAATTCGGGAAGGAAGGGTTAAGGGTCGTGGTTCTTGAACCTAAAAAGAGTGATGAGAACATAAAAAAGGTCTTTGTGGAGGTTGATGAGGAGCTTGAGGTCAAACGGATGAGGGTTGTTGGTTCTGAAGATACAGAAACCACCATAGAGTTTATAGAAGTGAGAAAGAATTTCACGCCTTCCGCAGGACTCTTCAGGCTGGACCTTCCACCTGATGTAAAGGTGAGGAAAGCTCAGGGACTTAAATGAAGAGGAGTCTGGAAGTAGCAATATCCCGGCTCACCGAACGTGACTTTGACGAGGCGGTCAGGCTTTACACGGAAGGGTACAGGAATCTTGAGCTCTACGCCTACACTCATCCCGATGATGTTAGGGCTTACCTTGAATGGATGGCGGAGAGGGACGGGGAGGGATTGCTGAAAGCGGTAAGCGGAAAAGGAATGGTGGGCTTTATAGGATCAGACTCTCATTGGTTCAGCAAGAGGGAAGGGAAACAGGTGGGAGCAATTCACGAGCTCGTGGTAACACCTGATCTGAGAAGAAGGGGCATAGGGAGGGAGCTTATCAGGGAAGCTGTTAGAAGATTTCTGATGAGAGGACTGGATACGGTAGAGCTTTGGGTGGGTGATGGAAACACAGTTGCGAGGAAGTTTTACGAAAAGCTGGGTTTTAAGGAGTCGGGAAGGTACAACTACTGGATCAGAATGAAGGCGGACATTCAAAAACTACTACAAAAGCTTGAACAGTCATGATTTCAGGAACAGTAAGTTTTAATGATCTTTTCCACTATTGAAGTGGTGGAGACATCATACCTGAAGGGAATGGTGACAACCTTCCCCCCGTATGACTCAACAAAGTCCTTACCAACTATATTTTCAGGACTCCAGTCTCCCCCTTTAACGAGAACATCTGGCTTTATTGACCGAATGAGTTCAAAGGGGGTGTCCTCATTAAATATAACCACGTAATCAACCGGTTGAAGAGAACTCAAAACCTTTGCTCTCTGTTCCTGGGGAATGATTGGTCTCCCTTTCCCTTTGATGCGTTTGACCGATTCATCTGAGTTTAAACCGACCACGAGAATATCACCCAAACGGCGTGCCTCCTCAAGATAGTGACAGTGCCCCGCGTGAATTATGTCAAAGCATCCGTTTGTGAAGACCAGAACCATTCCTTTCCTCTCTCCTTCAAGTTTTTTAATTAATTGATTGATGTCCAACACCATGCTTAAATAGTAGTTTAATGGATAAGGTTATTAGATTTCTAATTGCCTGCGGATTCTGCATTGGGATAGCAGTTATCATATACATCCTCTTGAGGATGGGCGGTATAATCTGAGTTCTCATGGTAGTTAACTTTTACTGTCCCGTTGAAGTATTTTTCGGCGAGGGTGCTATAAGCAGAACCGGAGAGGTAGCAAGAAGATTCGGCTTCAAAGCCCTCATAGTAACAGGTAAAGACAGCGCCAGAAGGAGCGGAGCTCTTCAAAAATTAACCGAGTCAATGTGTTCTCATGGAGTTAATCAGTACATCCTCTTCAACGAAGTCATGCCCAACCCCACGGACAAGGTGGTTAACGAGGGGGCGAGGATAGCTGTTGAGGAAAAGGTTGACATGATAATAGGCCTCGGTGGAGGAAGTGCCCTTGATACAGCCAAAGCCATA
>JALSHX010000226.1 GCA_026982025.1 Aquificaceae bacterium
CTTTCAGGTCCCTGTCTTTTCTCAGGGGGGGATTTACCCGCGCCATGCTTCCCGACCTCAGTGTTTCTTCCTCTGTAAAGAGCAGGTGGTTTGGGTTCACCTCGCAGGTTACCGGAGCTCCTTTTTCTTTAAAAGTTCTCACTATTTCTGTTCCGAGTGCTGTGGTGAGGTGCTGTATGTGAACGTGCCCCCCTGTGTAATAGGCTAGTATGCAGTCCCTTGCGTTAAGTACGTCTTCCGCCTCAGGGGGTCTGGAGCTAATACCGAGCAGTGCTGAGACCTCTCCTTCGTTAACAACTCCTTCCGCAAGGGTATCATCCTCACAGTGGTTGAGCACGGGGACTCCGAGCTGGGCGGAAAGCTCAAGGGCTCTTCTCATAATGCCTGCATCCATCACGGGTGAGCCGTCGTCGGTGAAGGCAACGCAACCTGCACTTCTCAGAAGGTAAAAGTCACTAAGCTCCTTTCCCTTCCTACCCCTTGTAATTGTTCCCGCAGGATAAACGTTGCAGATTCCCCAGCAGTTTGCCTTGGCAACCACATACTCAGCCACTTCCGGGCAATCAATGGGAGGAGAGGTGTTGGGCATGCAAACGACCGATGTGTATCCTCCGGCAACCGCAGTCTTTGAGCCGCTGAGGATGTCCTCCTTGTAGGTCTGCCCCGGGTCCCTGAAGTGAACATGAATGTCCACAAATCCCGGAACGGCAATGAGCCCCGACCCGTCAATTATCTCAGCCTCGGGTTCAAATATTTCTTCCTCTATTTTCTTAATCCTGTCTCCTTCAATCAGAATGTCCCTTTTGCCGTCGGTTCCCGTAGCGGGGTCTATTACCCGGGCGGACTTGATTAGGTGCTTTAGCATTCAACCCCCTTCTTTTGCCTGTGCAGGCTCTTCAATCATTTTCCTCGCTTCTTTGACAAGGTTGAGGGTTTCTTTGATGGAGGACCGAAGGCTCCCCAAATCCGTTAGCTTTCTCATCTGTGCCACAACGGTTGATAGGGATTCCAGCATCTCCTCCCTCAGCGGTCCCTCTCCGTTCTTTATCTGTGCCATAGCCCCCAGAATGGGGTGCCTGATTGATTCAATAAGAGCCTGTGCTTCCTCCTCGGAGCTTGAGGAAGCTATTTGCTCAAGTGTTTCGGAAAACTTCTCAATGAGACCGAGCCCGAGCTCAAACTCCTTTGATACCATTAAACCACCTCCGCCATACTTTTTAATTTTTCCCTGAGAATTTCAATGTCATCATCTTCGGTTAGACCCAGATAATCAAGGAGCCTGCCTATGCTAACCCACCTTTTGAGCACCATACCCTGCGTTATCAATTTTTCAAAAGGTTCATCATCCCTGACAAGTCCGAGGTCCTTTAGAAACTTTTGAAAAAACCTCGCATAAAGAAGGTGAAGAACCGCGTGCTCTATCCCGCCGATGTAGTAATCAACGGGCATCCAGAATCGGGCGATCTCTTCGGAAAAGGGCATCTTATCATTCCCGGGGTCACAGAACCTCAAAAAGTACCAAGAGGAGTCAAAGAATGTGTCCATGGTATCGGTTTCACGTCTTGCGGGACCACCGCACCTCGGACACCGGGCATTCAAGAACTCCTCAGAAGTCTCAAGGGGATTCCCCCTTCCCGTAAACTTCACATCAAGAGGTAGCTCAACTGGAAGTTCCTCTTCCGGAACGGGGACCGTCCCGCAATTT
>JALSHX010000227.1 GCA_026982025.1 Aquificaceae bacterium
CCGCTCCCCTCGGGAGCGGTCTGCTCTGGGTCCTTTCCATAAGACTGTCAAGATCCCTGTCAAGAACCATGTTAAGGACAGCAGAACCCGCTGCAGCAAGCCCCGTACCCAGCAGTGTCCAGAAGGCGAGTATCGGTTCAACTCTTCCCCCCGAGCCTATGTAAAGTCCGCCCAGAGTAGTAATGAGAACGAGGGCTACTATTCCCGGTTTTGTTAGAACCATCAGTTCCCTCAGGGCAGAAGTGTATGAAAGGGTTTTCTCTACCATGCTCCCGCCTCTTGCTGAGATGATAATCTAACCACCGTTTTTCCCTCAAGTACTTTGGGTGCAACAAGATAGGAAACCCAGATCACGAGAAGAAAACCTATGGCTATGTGAAAAAATAGCACAGGTAGATAAATTTTAGTTAGCACAGTTGCAACTCCTGCCAAAACCTGAGCTGTTATCAGTACAAAGGTGATGAGGCTCTGCCTTCCGGGAGATCTTATTAGAAGATAAAGGGAAAAGATCACCAGCCCCATTGCAACTGTAATGTGAAGGAGGTAGGAAAAGAGGTTGTAATCCGGTGCCTTAACATATCTGACAAGAATTCCCAGCAGTATTTGAAACATAACCAGAAGGTAAAGTGCTTCCGCAAAGGGCATTTTGATGTAATTCTCATCTCTTGTAATTGACACCCAGATAAAGGTAAGACCGGATAGGATTATAACCGAAAGGATCAGATGAGAGGTGGTGTAAACATAATCAATGAATTCCTTGAGAAGCGGTGCCTCCGTGATGACCACCCTCATGCCCAGCAGAGCCTCAAATACAAGAAGCAGAAAAATCCAGAGGATTCCCTTTCTCGGAAAACCCGTAAAGTTTCGCCATACGGAAATAAGGGAAGCTATGAGCAGTACTCCAACGAGTCCACCCAGAATCCTGTGGGTTTGCTCAATCCAGGGCTGAAGGTGGGTCTCTGCCACATAAGGGGCGGGCGGTGTTGGAATCTCCTCTTTCACCTGAAAGGGAAGTATCTGACCGTGACACAGTGGCCAGTCGGGACATCCGAGACCACTACCAGTAGAGGTAACGATTCCTCCAAAGACCATCAGAACATAAGTAAGTACGATCGCAGAGAGAAGAATCTTTCCTGTCATTTCACTCTCCTTTCTGCCCCGGTCTCGGGAAAACCGGTTCGTTGCGGATGTTTTTAAGTTTCTTTATAAAGTGCTCGCGGTTTTCGGGATGGGCAACGAACTGATAGACGGTAAAGAAAAAGGAAAGAAAAGCGAATCCTGCAATAACCAAACCGATGATAATCTTGGTCCAGTCCCTTCCGGACTCTTCCATTCTAAAGATTATAAACGAAGGGGAGGGCTCAAGCCCTCCCTGTTGTTAAGGTCTCTAAAACTTACAGTAGCCGTGGGGGCAGTAGTCCTTCTCTACCTTGGGTTCCTCGTCAAAGTTGTGAGGTGGCGGAGGTGATTCAAGCCTCCACTCAAGGGAATTGCTCATCCATGGATTCTTGGGAGCCTTCTCACCGCTGATGGCTCCTTTAATAAGAGCAAAGATCGCTATGGCAAGACCGATGGCAAGAACAAAGGCGCCGTAGGTCTGGATCTGGTGGAGGGTCACCCACTCGGGTATGGGCGGATAATCGTAGTATCTTCTGGGCATTCCCATGAGCCCAACGATGAGCTGGGGAAAGTAAAGAACATTGGA
>JALSHX010000228.1 GCA_026982025.1 Aquificaceae bacterium
GGTACTTTTCTTTGACAGGCTCAGACAGGCATTTAAAAAATTCAGGGTAAAGGTTGACGGTCACGAAATCAAGCTCACCGTGTCAATCGGTGTAAATATTTCCCCCGAAAGGGTAAGAACAATTGAAGAAGCAATTGAAAAAGCGGACAGAGCCCTTTACAGGGCTAAAAGGGACGGAAAGGACAGGGTCAGAGCATACAGTGAGAAGGCTGAGGGCTTAAGAAAAAGGCTCTCGGTCTCGGAAATCATGAAAGCCCTTGAGGAGGAAAGGCTCGTTTGCTATTACCAGCCTATTATGAGCCTTGAAAGGGATAAGGTCTCCCACTACGAGGCTCTGGCTAGAATGATGACATCTGAGGGTGATATGCTGACACCGGTCCAATTCCTTGACCAGATCAAGGATACATTCGCCTATACGAAGATGGTCAAGATGGTCGTGGAAATAAACAGGAAATTTTTAGAGGACAATCCCCACCTTCAGGTCAGCATAAACCTCATCCCGACGGACCTTCTTGACAGGAGCGTTATTAAGCTTCTTCAAAGCCTACCCCAGAAAATACGGGAGAGGATGATTCTTGAAATTACGGAGGTTGAAGGAATACCCTCCTTTGAAAGGGTCAAGAAGGCTATAACGAGGCTTAGAAAGCTGGGCTTCAGCGTCGGAATTGATGACTTCGGAGCGGGATATTCAAACCTTATTAACCTCACCCAGCTTCAAATTGATTTTCTTAAGATTGACGGAACGATAATTAAGGAAATCCACAAAAACAAAACCTCCTACCTTCTAACTAAGATGGTCAACGAGTTTTGCATGGAAATGGGGATAAAGGTGATTGCGGAGTATGTGGAAAATGAAAAAGTCCTTGCAAGCCTTCAGGACATAGGCGTTGAGTTCGGTCAGGGCTATCTTCTGGGAAAACCCGTTCCACCCGGCGAAGTTCACTCTGCTACAATATAGAGCCGATGGCTGCAGGACCGCCTCCCGGAAGCGAAACCGCCGTTGATATTCACACCCTCTTTCTACACATCGCCATAATCCTTATCTCCGCAAAGATCTTTGGGATGCTATTTAAGAGAATCGGCATACCTCCGGTTCTGGGGGAGGTGACTGCGGGAATTATACTCGGGCAGAGCGTTCTCGGCTTTATTCCCCTGAGCGAAGCCATAAAGGTTCTTGCAGAGCTCGGAGTAATACTTCTCCTCTTTGAAGTGGGACTTGAAGCAGATATCCACATGCTGGTCAGGGTGGGGCTGTGGTCCACACTGGTTGCCCTCGTGGGTGCTGTGGTTCCCTTCGCAGGAGGATTCGTAGTCTCATACTACATATTTGACATGCCGATGATCAGCGCCCTCTTTATAGGCGGGGCTCTCACAGCAACAAGCATAGGAATAACTGTTCGGGTTTTAACGGACCTGGGAAAGTACAAATCAAGGTTTGCCCAGATAGTGCTCGGTGCTGCGGTTCTTGATGATATTCTGGGTGTAGTTGCTCTCGCAGCACTCTATGAGTTTTCTAAGACTAAGGAGGTCAACCTTGATGCCACGGGCAAGCTGATAATCCATATTGCTGTCTTCTTCATAGTGGCTCCGTTTATTGCGAGGCTCGTTGCTAAAATCTTCTCATACATTGTCAACAAACTCGGTGACCTTGAGGTTATTCCCGCTACAATACTTGCCCTCGTCCTTTTCACTGGAAATGTAGCCCACAGGGTCGGATCGCCGGAGATACTCGGCGCATTTACCGCGGGTCTTGCACTTTCAAGGAGGTTTGTCCTTCCCTTTGCCGCATTCCTGCATCTTGATCACAAAATCATTCACAAGGTAGAGGAGGGTATCGGTCCGCTCGTCTGGGTCATTGCTCCGATATTTTTCGTCTCGGTGGGTCTTGCATTGAACCTGAAGGCTATTGACTTTACTTCCCTTGAGTTCTGGCTCCTTTCACTAAGCTTAATCGCCGTTGCAATATTCGGAAAGGTTATCTCTGGCTTCGTGGTGCCGGGTACTTTGAGAGACAGGCTAAATATAGGATTTTCAATGATGCCCCGGGGAGAAGTGGGCCTGATTTTTGCCGAGTTCGGAAGGAGCTTCAACGCCATTGATGCGGTGGGTTATGCAGTTGTCGTGTTTGTGGTCGCCGTTACGACCCTTCTTGCACCCATTCTTCTGAAGTTCAGCGTGAGATGAAAACATAGAGGTGAAGGCTGAGCAGTGATATAAGTGTTGATACGAAAGCTACAGGAGCACCGTACTTCATAAAGGTCATAAAGGATATGTGGTAGCCTTCCTTTTCCGCAAAAGCAACAGCAACGATGTTTGCAGATGCACCTATAAGGGTGAAGTTGCCTCCGAGGCACGCTCCCAAAGAAAGAGCCCACCAGAGGTAATCAAGACCGCTCCCGGCTCCCGCTATGTCCGTTAAAACGTAAGCCATTGACATCGTAAAGGGAATGTTGTCAACAAAGCCCGAAATAACCGCGGAAAATGTTCCTATAATCCAGATCCCTTTGTAGGGATCGCTTCCAATGAATCCTATGAGAGATTGGGCGAGCTTTGACAAAACACCGGTGTGCTCGAGGGATCCAACCACTATAAAAAGACCGATAAAAAAGAGAAGGGTTGTCCACTCAACCTTTTCAAGGATCTGAGCGGGTGAAAGGGCGGACCAAAACATCAAAATCGTTGATGTGAAGAGGGCAATAATTCCCGGTTCAATGTATAGGCTGTGGCCGGCAACGAAGAGGAGTATTGTTGCAAAGAAGACTATCAATCCCTTCTTCATCAAAGGACGATCAACCTCACACACAATAACATCCCTAAGGTCAGAAATGTTCGCTTTAACCTGTGATGCCTTGAGTACTCCCGACCACCTGAGGTAAAGAAGGTTTAAACCGACCCCGGCAACAAATCCGGCAAGGGCATGGGGTGCAACATAAACCAAAAAGTCATTAAAAGACTTATGGGCAATGCTTCCGATAATTATATTGGGGGGATCCCCTATAAGAGTTGTGGTGCCCCCTATATTTGAAGCAAGAACGAGAGCCACAACAAAGGGAACAGTAGGCAACTCAAGGACCTTCGCTATTCTTATGATTATTGGAGTCATGAAGAGTATCGTTGTAACATTGTCAAGAAATGCGGAGAAAAAGGCGGTTGCGGTTGTAAAGGTCATCATTAACTTAACGGGGTTTGATCCTGTGCGGACGAGAATTTTATAGGCAACGAGGTTGAAAAAACCGCTGTGGGCAAGGACAGTGACTATGTTCATCATTCCAAACAGCAAAAAAATCGTGTTGTAATCAATTGAAGACCATGCTACGCTCGGGGGCATCACGCCGAGAACCATAATGGTTGCGGCGCCGATGAGAGCGGCGATGGTCCGGTGAAAAAGCTTCTCAAAGATGATCATCACATAGACGATCACGAATATTCCTATTGAAAGCTCCTGAAGGTACTGCTGACTGAGGTGTATGTTAAGAGCCTTCAGAAGTCCCGTAAATTCTTCGGGCTCTCCTGTCATCGGATTTTTCTAATATTATAAACCATTGATGAAAGTAGAACTGTTTGATTACGATCTCCCCGAGGAATTAATTGCTAAGTATCCTGTTATTCCCCGCCATGATGCAAGGCTTATGGTCCTTGAAAGAGCAAGCGGAAAAATAATCCATGACACCTTCTGGAATATTGATAAGTACCTTCAGCGGGGTGACCTTCTCGTGTTTAACGATACCCGTGTTCTTCCCGCAAGGCTGATCGGGAGGAAGCCAACCGGAGGAAAAGTTGAGGTGCTTCTCACAGATTACGAAAGGGAGGATACATGGAGGGCTCTTATTGGCGGTAAGAAGATTAAGGAGGGAACCGAAATCAGAATTGCGGATGACTTCAGTATAAAGGTAATTGCCCATGTAAAGGAATCCCTGTTCACGGTGAAGCTAATGGGAAGGGAGCCTCTTGCTCTCCTTGACAAATACGGCAGAATTCCAATTCCACCTTACCTAAAAAGGGAAGAGGAGGAAATTGACAGGAAGTACTATCAGACGGTTTTCGCAAGGGAAGGGGGAGCGGTTGCGGCACCCACCGCTTCCCTACACTTTTCTGAGGAACTGCTTGAAAAACTGAGATCTAAAGGAATAGGAATCGGATTCATCACCCTTCATGTTTCCTACGGGACCTTCAAGCCGATGACATGCGAGGATGTAGAGGACCACAGGGTTGATCCCGAGTATGTTAGGGTGCCCCGGGAGGTGTTCAGAAAGATTCACGAAGTAAAGAGAAGGGGAAGAAAAGCTGTGGCTGTGGGAACCACGGTTGTGAGGGCACTTGAATCCAGACCCTTTGAAGCATACGAAGGCTGGACCGACCTGTACATATATCCCGGGTTCAATTTTAAAGTCGTTGATGCAATGGTGACCAACTTTCATCTTCCGCGATCCTCACTCCTTGTCATGGTTTCCGCCTTTGCCGGAAGGGAGTTTATTTTGAAGGCTTACCGCGAAGCGGTCCGAAAAAAGTACAGATTTTACAGCTACGGGGACGGTATGCTCATCCTCTGATAAAATACTTTCCATGGCGGATAGGATTGATATTAACCGCATATCAAAGGACATGTTCATTCAACACAAAGGTGAGCCGTACAGGGTTCTGGATTACGACCATGTAAAACCGGGAAAGGGACAGGCTTTCGTGAGGGTGAAGGCAAAAAACATGCTCACGGGAAATGTTATTGAGATAACCTTTAAAGCTTCTGATGCAATTGAGCTTGCAGACTTTGAACAGGTCTTCGGAGAGTATTCTTACAGTGACGGGGAGCACCTTCACTTTTTGAACAGCCAGACCTATGAAATGGTCTCCATCCCCAGAAGTCAGATAGAGGAGGAGGCTAAATTCCTGAAAGAGGGTTCTCAGGTTGTAATTTTCTTCTACAAAGGTCAGCCCGTGGGAGTGGAACCGCCAAAGCACGTGGAGCTTAAAGTAGTTGAAACGGAACCCGCCTTCAAAGGAGACACCGCCTCCGGAGGAACCAAGCCCGCAACCCTTGAAACGGGTGCTGTTGTGCAGGTGCCCTTCTTCGTTGAGGAGGGAGACCTCGTGAAAGTTGACACCAGAACCGGCACATACGTGGAGAGGGTAAAGTGATGGATAAAAAATTTATAAAACAGCTCCTTCAAATGGTTCAGTCATCAAATGTAAAACGGATAAAGATTCAGGACGGAGAGACCTCAATTCTAATTGAAACCCACAATCCCGACAGGGTTCAGGTAAGGGAACAAAAGTCGGTGGACATCAACGACTACACCCATCAGGAGATACTGCCACCGAGTGAAGACATTAAAGAGGAGGAGAAGGAATTCCATGTGATAAAGAGTCCGCTGGTGGGGACCTTTTACAGGTCTCCTTCTCCCGGAGCTCCACCCTTCGTTGAAGTTGGCGACACGGTTTCTCCCGGTCAGGTACTCTGCATAATTGAAGCTTTAAAGGTTATGAACGAAATAGAAAGCGATGTTAAGGGAAGAGTTGAGAAAATTCTGGTTGAAAACGGTGAGTCGGTGGAGTACGGTCAGCCTCTTTTTCTGATCAACACGGAGGTTTAATCAGGAAACGCTGTGCCTTATAAACAGCAAACTCCCGACGGAAAGTATAAAGCCAAGTAGGGACATTGCAGAAAGTTGAGCAGGCTTTAGTCCTCTCAAAAGATTCAGGTGTATTATGCCGGCGTAATAAATCCAGAGCATAAGAGTAAGAAAAAGCTTGGGATCGTTTATCCAGTGGGTTCCGAGGTGAGCCTTAGCCCAGATACTTCCGAAGATAAGGGTTAGTGTTAGGAATATAAAACCCAAATTTATAAGGAGTCTCTCCAGCTTCCTCAAAAGGTTTACCGGCATCATAAATCCTTCAATGTGCTTTGCCTTCAGCTTCCTTTCAACGATAAACTTGACCGCCGACGAGATTCCCGCAAGAATGAGGGACGCGTATGCCACTCCCGCAGAAAGGATATGGTAAACATAAAAGGGATTGGGATAACCGAGCTTCTTTGCAGGTATTCCCGCAAGGGTTGTGAGAAAACCCAAAAAGGCAACGAGGAAGCCAAAGTCAGCGAGGTTTTTTCTCATAAGGATGCTTACAATGAGGTAAATCAAAACGAGGAGGTTGCCCATCAGAGATGCCATCCCGTAGGGATCTCCCACCGGAAACCTTCCCATCTGAATGTAAACGCTGATGAAGTTATATAGATAAAGGCTGAGGGCAATTCCCATGGAGATGTATCCGGCAAAGCTCCAGCCGATACCGAGGAAGGTCCTCAAAAAGAAGAAACCGCCCGATATTAAGTAAAAAACCGCTCCCCCGTAGATAATAGACATAAAAAAATTCTAACCAATCAGCTCAGGCGCAGCATTCTCTCAATGGGACGCCTCGCCCGTTCAATGAGGTCGGGCGGAAGTGTTACCTCGTTTATCTCTTCTTTTAGCGTTTCGTATACTTTCGGAAGTGTAATGCCCTTCATCGTGCAACAGTAAACGGTCCCGCAGTAGTTCATAGTCTCGGGGAAGATGTACTCCTTATCTGGGTTCTTCTTCTGAAGGGTGTACTTGAGACCGACCTCGGTTATAACTATTACCCTCTTGGAGTCAACGGTGGTTGCGTACCTGATAATTTGAGATGTTGAACCCACAAAGTCAGCAAGCTCTATGACCTTGGGATGGCACTCGGGATGGACCGCCAGCTTAGCGTCCGGATAGCGTTCTTTTAAAGCCTGTACCTCCCTCGCTGTGAACTCAAAGTGAGGGGGACAAAAACCTTTCCAGATTACGAACTCTTTATCCTGAACCTGTTTTGCAATCCAGTTTCCCAGAGCCTGATCGGGTAAAAAGACTATCTTCTTTGATTCAAGCTTTGAAATAATTTTGGGAGCATTTGCAGAAGTAACGCAGAGGTCTACTTCCGCCTTTACATCCGCGGTTGTGTTTATGTATGCGACGAACTCCGCGTCTGGATGCTCCGTTCTGAGTTTTCTAACCTGCTGAGCACTGACCATGTCCGCCATGGGACAGCCAGATTCTGGATTTGGGTGAAGCACCTTTTTTCGGGGACTCAGTATCTTTGCTGTCTCACACATAAACCTAACACCGCAAAAAACTATGATGTCAGCGTCAGTGTTAGCTGCCTTTCTGGAGAGGTCAAGGGAGTCTCCCACAAAATCCGCTACATCCTGAACCTCGGGTCTCTGGTAGTAGTGAGCAAGGATCACCGCATTCTTTTGTCTTGCAAGATCCCTGACTTTTTGCTGAAGATCTTTGATCTCTTCAGTCGTTAAAACTTTATCTTCAACGAGCTGAACTGAAGCCATTTAAAGTCCTCCTCAAGTAATGCGTAGTCTATAAATTTATTTCCCCAAGGTCTCAAAGACAAACTCTCTTCCGTTAATTACCACCTTAACAAAAGGGGGAATTCCATCATAGACAGTTTCGTCTCTCTCTCCGTCGGAGGCAAAAACTTCAAAGGACTCAACCTTTCCTATTACATAGCTCACACCCCCCTCAAGATCGTCAATAGAACCGTAAGGGTAAGGGAATTCGTAATACATGAGCTTCCCTTCCCTGAGGGTGTAGGCACACTTTACAACGCCCGGAAAGTGGTTACCCCCCGTCGTGTACATGTAAATGGAGTCCTTTTCTATCTTTATCCTTTTTGCACCCAGCACCTTTCTCTCAAGGTCCCAAAAGAGGGTAACTTCAAGCTTGAAGGATTCCGAATCCTTAATAAGTGCGGAGCTTGAATCCGTTCCCCTTGAAATTATTAGAGCAAGGGACCCGAAGGCAAGTCCCATCACCGCAAGAACTATGAGGACCTCTACGAGGGTGAACCCCCTATCTCGGTTCATACCTGATGAAGAAAACATCCTTGTAAGTATATGTTGCCTCCTTAATTGCAGGGAAATCGGGAACAGGATGCCTTTCAACTGCTATGTCCTCGTGGTTGCCCAGCTTCAGCTTTGAATCCAGAAAAACCATCCTCTCAAAGGTTTCCCTGCTCTTGGAAAAGTGGACCCTTGAGTTAGACAGGAGGGTCAGCAGAGAGGTAAAGGCACCGCCGATAATAAGTATGGCAACGAGAACCTCAACGAGGGTAAACCCCCTATATGTCCCATACACTGATGTCATCATCGGTTCCCTCCTCCCCGTCGGGACCCGCGGACCTGAGTTCAAAGGGCTTGTTAACACCCGGTGATATGTAGATGTAATCCCTGTCCCACGGATCCTTTGGAAGCTTGTCAAGGTACTGCCTCCACCTCTGAGGCTCCGGAGGAATCTCTGGTTTTTCTACAAGAGCATTTAAGCCCTGCTGGGTTGTGGGGTACATGCCGTTGTCCAATTTGTACATCTCAAGGGCGTCCTTCAAAGCCCTCAGCTGTATCTTTGTCTGATCAACCTTTGCCCTTTCCGCCTGACCCGTTACGCGGGGCACTATTATAGCTGCAAGAAGCCCGAGTATAATAAGCACAACGAGTACCTCTATGAGGGTAAAACCTCCGCTCCTCTGTCGGGAATACTTTTCCTCAAGCCTCTTTTCAACTTTTTTCAGGAACTTGTTGTAAACTGCTCGGGAAATGAGAACCGTAAAAACGAGAAAGGGGATTCCGACTATAAGAGCGAGAATGAGAATCTTCAAAAACCACAAAACCAGTTGCCAGACTGTAATTTCCTGTTCCATTTTTACCTCCTCATTCTTCCGTTACTATGTTAATAAGCTTGTTTTTAATGTATATGAGTCTCTTGACGCCCTTTCCGTTCAGGTACTTTCTTACACGCTCATCCGCAAGAACTATTTCCCTCACTTTTTCCTCTCGAGCATCAACGGGAACTATCACCCTTGAACGAACCTTTCCGTTAATCTGAACCGGAACCTCCACCTGTTCAATTTCAAGTGCACTCGTGTCAACCTCAGGAACCCTCTGATTTACTATCAGCCCTTTTTCACCTATCACCTGCCAGAGTTCCTCACAAATGTGAGGAGTGAAGGGAGCGAGCATCAGGAGAAGAATTCTCACCCCTTCCTTTAGAACCTCTCTTTCAACTTCATCGCCGGGCTTAAAATCAGAAAGGATGTTAAGGAGCTTCATTATTCTTGCAATAGCCGTGTTAAATTGAAACCTCTTCTCCATGTCCCTCAAGTAATCCGCAAGAGCGGAGTGTACCTCTCTTCTAACCTCCTTAGCTTTCCCCTCCGCAGAACCGAGAACTTCGGGAGACAGGGCGGTTCCTTGAATTGTCCGAGATACAGAGTGCACAAAATTCCAGAGCCTGTGAAGAAAGCGATGAGCGCCCTGTATGCCCTCATCGGTCCACTCAAAATCCTGCTGGGGAGGTCCCGCAAAGAGAATGTAAAGCCTTATGGTATCCGCACCGTACCTTTCAATTGCCTCCTGAGGATCTACTGTGTTTCCCTTAGATTTTGACATCTTGGCGCTTTCACCTATTTGTGCCTCAACCGCCTTAAGGAGGTTGTCTCCAAAACCCAGTTGGCTTATCAGCAATCGTGCGTTATCTCCCGGTGAAAGCCTCTTCTCCCTGAGAAAATCACCGATCCTCATCAGGATAAAATTATACGGGATGAAGGGGGTAGTGGTCGTTCCCGCACGCCTGAAGTCCTCAAGGCTTGAAAACAAGATGATCAGGAGAATAAAGGGGAAGCCTCTGATCAGGTGGACCATTGAGAACCTCCTAAAGGCAGGAGCACAAACTATCCTCGCAACCGACAGTGAAAGAATAGCAAAAGCGGTCTCGGACTTGCCCGTCAGGGTCTTTCTTACACCCAATCACATAAAGTCGGGGACAGAAAGGGTTGCGCTGGTTGCTGAACAGATTCAATCGGAACTGATAATAAATTATCAGGGAGACGAACCCTTTGCTTACGCTGAGGATATAAGGAAGGTTTTTTATGAGCTCCGAAAGAACCCCGTCGTAACTCTGGCAACCAGCGATCCCGAATGCTACAACAGGCCTCAGGATGTTAAGGTGGTGATTGACAGGAAGGGAAACGCCCTTTACTTCTCAAGGTCTCCCCTGCCCTACGAACGAAAAAAACTCAGAAAACCATACCCCCTGAAGCATGTCGGAATTTACGGATTCACAAAGGAAATTCTGATGGAATTCACGCGCCTGAAACCCACCGCGCTTGAAGAAACTGAGGGACTTGAACAGCTCAGACTTCTTGAAAACGGAATCCCCATAAAAGTCCTCATAACCAAAAACTTTTACCACGGCGTGGATACGGAGGAAGACATTAAGGTAGTGGAAAGACGCCTCTGAGGTCTATGACGGTACCTATAAAGCAACCCAGGGAAAGAAATGGTCCGAAGGGTATGGCAAATCCTGCGGACCTGTTTTTAATTACCCATGGAAGGGCGTAAATGAGTCCTGCAACGCTCCCCAGAAAAAAAGCCATTAGCACACCGTAGATACCCGTTGCAGAGCCGATGAAAGCAAGGAGCTTAACATCGCCGAGCCCGAGCCCCTCCATTTTTCTAACCTTCACATAAAAGAAGTAAATGATTAGAGGAATCAACATCCCCACAACAGCGCCTGAGGCGCTGTGGATAAAATCAATACCTTCTCTGAAGGGGGAAACGGCTATTCCAACAAGGGTGCCCGGAATCGTTATGACATCGGGAATTATGAAAAACTTAAAGTCAATTAAAGAAATCACGAGGAGCGATGAAAAAAAGAAGTAGAGAAATACTGCATCCAAGGTAAATCCCCACTTCCACATAGAGAAAACCGCAAGGGCTCCGCTCGTCAGCTCAACGATGGGGTACTGAGGAGATATTCTTTCACCGCAGTGCCTGCACCTTCCTCGAAGAATCAGGTATGAAAGGACGGGTATGTTATCGTACCATGCAATTCTATGTCTGCATGATGGACAGGATGAGGGAGGAAAAATAATTGAGACATTCCGCGGAATCCGGTAAATGAGAACATTGTAGAAACTGCCCATAGCGAGGCCCGTGATAAATGCTAAAATCAGTTCAAGCATCAGTCTTCAGGCGGTCTGATCCTCCGCTTCCTCCCCCGCTTTCGCTCCCAAAAGCCTCGTCATGTCAAGGGCAAAGGCGCTTGCGACGAAGACGGAGGAGAGGGTTCCCACTACAACCCCCACCACAAAAGCAAACATTATGTTTGACAGGGCGTAGCCTCCGAGCACAAAAAGTGTTGTTGCGGTCGCGAAGGTGGTAAGTGACGTCATCAAGGTCCTTGAGAGGGTCTGGTTAATTGACAGGTCCATTACCTCCTCAAGTTCAAGGTGCTTTCTGATCCTGAGGTTTTCCCTTATCCTGTCAAAGATTACCACGCTGTCGGCAACGGAATACCCCGCAACTATTAGTAGAGCTGAGACCACCTCAAGGTTAACCTCCCTGTAAGTGAGGGAGTAAGCTCCGACCACAATCAAAACATCATGTATAAGGGCAAGGAGTGCCCCGACACCCCAGAGCGGTTTGAACCGGAAGGCGAGGTAGAGAAGAATTCCTCCGAGAGCCGTAAGAATTGCAAATACAGCCTTTTTTCTCAGCTCATCACTGATCACTCCCCCTATTCTTTCTTCCCTGATCAGCTCAAATTTACCCAGACCGGATAGGGCGCCTCTGACCGCCTTCACATCCTCGCCCTCGCGGATCTTCACAATCAGGGTTCCCTCCCTCGTCTCCTGAACAAGAAAGGACTCCACTCCCCTCTCCTTTAGGGCGTTCCTCAGCCTTCCCGTTTCAACATTTTCCTTAAAGCGGACCTCAACCACCCAGCCTCCCGTGAAGTCAAGTCCGAGGTTAAGCCCCCTGAGTGAAATAAGTGCAATGCTCAGAACAAGGAGGGTTATGGAAATGGCATAGGATATGTAG
>JALSHX010000229.1 GCA_026982025.1 Aquificaceae bacterium
GTTCAAGGGTTATAAGGCAAAGTATGTTTACTTGATCGGTGCAATAGTGCTGATCAGCATAACACTGAGCCTCTTTAGTCTGCTCTACAGGGAATACTTCCTGATTCTTGCAACCGGTGACATTCTCCTGACCCTCACACTTCTCCTTGCAATACTTGTTTATGTGATAAAAAATCCCGAAAAAACAAAGGACTTCACACCCCCAGAAGACGCCCGATGTCCCTACTGCAATGCCTACATTACCAGTGAGAAAGAGATCTCAATTATGACCATAGCCAACCGAACACTCTACTTTGACAGTGCTGACCACCTTGTAAGGTTTCTCAGGGAGGCGGACTTTTTTATTGAAAAAGGAGACCTCCCCGAAGGGGAGGTGGGTGAGGTTTTCTTTAAGATTCCAGAGAAAGGAGAGTGGAGGTCCGCTCAAAGGGTCAGGATTGAAGTAAACGGAGACAGGTACATAGCGACCGCCTCGGACGAGCCCGATCCCCTTTTAAAGAAACTTCTTGATGGACTGAAAAACCGCCTGGGATCTAAGTGAATATCTGCACTCAAGCGTTCCCCGAGGACACCTTTTGGGGTTGGGCGAGCAGGGAGAGCAGGGTGCTGGGTTAACGATGTAGGACCCCCTGAGAGGATAAAAGCCGTAGTCCGGAGATGTTGATGTGTAGAGTGTGACGGCGGGTGTCCCCAGAGCACCTGCAATGTGGACCGGTGATGAATCGCAGGAGATAAGAAGTTTTGCACCCGAAATCACAGCCATCAATTCTCTCAGGGAGGTTTTGCCCGTCAGGTTAAGAACTCCTTTCTTCTTTTCAAATTCCTTTGACCTCTCCCTGTCCCGTGCAACGCCGGTTATAACTACCCGAAGTGGATAAAGCAAGTCAATCAGATCCAGCCAGAGACCGGGATCGGGCTCCTTGAGAGGGAAGTTGGAAAAGGGATTGATGACAATGTATTCCTCATCTTTCAGACCGAACCCCGTAAGAGTCTTATCCTTTTCCTCATCGCTTAACGGAAGATAGGTATCCCTTATAAACTTGCTTACGCCTAAGGGTTTTAAAAGCTCAAGGTTTCTGTCAACTTCATGCATGTTCCATCTGTGCTCAACCCTGTGGGTAAAGGCGGAGGGAAATTCGGATCTGTCAAATCCGACCCTCACGGGTATCCTTGAAGTCATGATGATAAGGGCGGTTCTCAGGGAGCGGTGAGGAACCACGGCAACATCATGGTCCTTTATTTTTCTAACAATTTTAAATGACTCAAGGAACCCTTTGTTGAAGGGAATTAGCTCAATGTCCCAGCCCGAAAATAGCTCCTCAATAAATGGCCTTCCCACGAAGGTAATTTTTGAAGCACTCAGCTCCTCACGGACCGTCCTAATTAGTGGAGTGGTGAGAATAACATCCCCCAGATACGCGGTCTGCCAGATCAGAACCTTCACTTTTTCGGAGGAACGAAACTGCTTATGTCAACGATATACCACCTTTCCGTGTCTTTCATAACCACAAATGTAAATATTTTTTCAATATCATCCTTATCCTCTATCTTCACCTTTACTAGGGCGGTCTTTTCTCCTATTAACTCACCGCTGTAAATGTCAAAGTCCTCTATTCCGTGTCCCATTGTGGAAAGGGCACAGGCGAGGAGCTGGGACGGTTTGAGCTCCGTAAATTGTACGGGCATTTTAACCTCAGCCGTAAGGGTGTCCCTGAATGACGGGTGCAGGAGCTTCACTGCTTCCATGCCCTCCCCTTCGCGGATTGAATCAATAAACTCTTCAACCACTTCTTCAGCATCCCCGTAAGGGTCCGCACAGGATTTGATTGCTATCAAAGCTAAGAGTATTAATAGGACGACGCCTCCCCTTCTCATGCTAAAATTATACACCATGTTTGTCGGCGTTCCCAAAGATAGATATATCAACGAAAAGAGAGTTTCCGTCGTTCCTCAGGATGTGGAAAGACTCAAGAAGCTTGGGGCGGAGGTCTTCGTAGAAAAAGGTGCTGGTGAGAGTGCTGGCTTTTCCGATGAGGATTACAAAGAGGCGGGGGCGGAGGTCCTTGAGAGGGAAGAGGTTTTTGAGAGGTCGGAGCTGATAATTAAGGTGAGGGTCCTGTCCGCCGAGGAAGAGGAGTTCAAAAGGGAAAAAGATCTCTACAGGCAAAAAATCGTGGTGGGCACATCAGAGCCCTTTCTACTTAATGAAGAACTCATCAGGCTTGCAGAGGGTCTGGGGCTGACCGTCTTTTCTCTGGAGCTAATTCCCAGAATTACAAGGGCGCAAAGTATGGATGTTCTCTCTTCAATGGCTACGGTTTCTGGATACAGAGCGGTTATGATTTGTGCAAATCTCCTTCCCAAAATGTTTCCGATGCTCATGACCGCGGCGGGAACAATCCTGCCCGCAAAGGTTTTCGTGATCGGTGCCGGCGTTGCAGGTCTTCAGGCAATTGCCACTGCGAGAAGACTGGGTGCGGTTGTTGAGGCATACGATATAAGACCGGCTGTCAGGGAGCAGGTTGAGAGCCTCGGTGCGAAATTTGTTGAGCTCGGACTTGAAACTGAGGAAGCCCAGGACAAGAGCGGTTATGCAAAGGAGATGGGTGAGGAATTTTACAGGAGACAAAGAGAGGTAATGATGGAAGTGGTCTCAAGAAGCGACGCAGTCATATCAACTGCCTCCGTTCCGGGGAAGAAGGCACCCGTCCTTATCACCCGTGAAATGGTTAAGTCTATGAAGAGGGGCTCCGTAATAGTGGACCTTGCGGCAGAAAGGGGGGGAAACTGCGAGCTGACAAAACCGGGGGAGGTGGTTGAGTTTGAAGGAGTTAGGGTAGTCGGTCCCTTAAATCTTCCCTCCGACCTTCCCGGAGACTCAAGCAGGCTATTCTCAAGAAATATCGCAAACTTTCTCGGTCTGGTAATTAAAGATGGAAATATTGATGTAAACAAAGAGGATCAAATTATCCGGGAAACCCTCCTCTTTGAGGGAGGAACACTCGTAAACGAAAGAGTAAAGGAATTTCTGGGGGTGTCTTAAGGATGGAAGATCTTATCCTCTACATAACAATCTTTGTCCTCGCCATTTTCGTAGGCTTTGAGGTAATTACTAAGGTTCCCGCCACCCTTCATACACCCCTCATGTCGGGAGCGAACGCCATCTCGGGGATTACAATTGTCGGTGCCCTCATATCTGCCGGTTCACACCACAGCTTTTTAACAACCCTTCTGGGTTTTTTAGCCCTCGTTTTTGCAACCATAAATGTTGTGGGAGGATTTCTCGTTACCCACCGGATGCTTGAGATGTTCAGGAGGAAGAACTAAAAATGGAAAAGGTTGTTGTAAACATTGCTTACCTCCTCTCTGCTTCCCTTTTTATCTTCGGATTAAAGAACCTTTCCCATCCGAGGACTGCGGTTCGCGGAAACCTTCTCGGCGCATCGGGAATGTTAATAGCGGTCCTCGTGACCCTGATTGATAAAAGGATCGTTGACTTCAAGCTAATAATCGCAGGTCTCATAATAGGTGGCCTTATAGGTACACTCCTTGCCCTCAAAGTCCAGATGACCGCAATGCCCCAGCTCGTAGCTGTATTTAACGGCTTGGGGGGCGGTGCATCTGCAATGGTGGCGGGCTCAGCATTCTTTGAGAGTGAACTCTCAAGCTTAAGTGCAGACTTCCTTACCGCTACCGTAGCCTCCGCAATCATTGGATCCGTCACCTTCTTCGGTAGCGGGGTTGCTTTCGGAAAACTTCAGGGACTGATAAATGAACGACCCATGAGGTACCCCGGTGATCAGCTTCTCAAGTTGACGGTGGGAGCGGTGACCCTTCTGACGGGGTACATGATCATTACCGCGCCGGAGTTTTCCATTCTTTACTGGGTCATCCTTATATTCGGGGGTTTTCTCGGAATCCTTTTAACCATTTCAATCGGCGGTGCGGACATGCCCGTGGTCATAGCTCTGCTCAACTCCTACTCGGGACTTGCGGCATCCGCAACAGGCTTCGTTCTGGAAAACACAGCCCTCATAATATCCGGTTCACTCGTGGGAGCATCAGGGATCATTCTAACCAACCTCATGTGTAAAGCCATGAACAGGTCCCTTTTAAATGTTCTCTTCGGGGGGTTCGGTGAAGTTGCGCAGACAAAGGATGACATATATGAAGGTAAGGTCAAGTCAACATCCCCCGAAGAGGTGGCTCTCCTCCTTGAATCCGCAAGGAGGGTGGTTATAGTCCCGGGTTACGGAATGGCTGTAGCTCAGGCACAGTTTCCTGTCAGGGACCTATTCAATTACCTCACAGAGAGAGGAGTTGAGGTTGATTTTGCAATTCATCCTGTTGCGGGGAGGATGCCGGGCCACATGAATGTCCTCCTCGCTGAAGTTGACATACCATACGACAGAATGAAGGAGCTTGATCAGATAAATCCTTACTTTGAACAGACTGATGTCTCCATCGTTATCGGTGCCAACGATGTTGTAAATCCTCTTGCAGAAACAGATCCAAAAAGCCCCATAGCGGGAATGCCGGTCCTTCAGGTCTGGAAATCAAAAACAGTGATAGTTATCAAAAGAAGCCTGAGCCCCGGTTTTGCGGGAATACCCAATCCCCTGTTTGCAATGGACAACACGCTGATGCTCTTTTCTGACGCAAAGAAGGCGGTTGAGGAGATCTTAAGGTCCCTCAAGGAGCAGTGATCATGACTCCCCCGTTTCTCCGAGAACCCTGAGGGGAAGTCCCCACACCGTAGTAAAAAACTTTCCCGCCCTGTGGTCAAAGGCGTCCTTCTGAGAGTAAGTGGCAAGATTTTCACGGTAAAGGGATAAGGGCGACCTGCGACCCACAACTTCCACCTTCCCCTTGTAAACTTTTAGCCTCACTTCACCGCTTACCCTTTTCGCAAGGATTGATGTAAAGGCGTCCATCGCCTCTCTGAGGGGAGTAAACCAGAGCCCCTCATAAACCAGCTTTGCATACTCTCCCGGAATGTGGGTAAGAAAGTAATGAAATGTAAATCTGTCAAGAACGAGGGAGAGGAGGTCCCTATACGCCTCGTAAAGCACCGCAGGTGCTGGAGCCTCGTAAACCTCCCTGCTTTTAATCCCCACAAGCCTGTTTTCCACGATGTCTATTCTTCCGACACCGTAAGGAGCAACCATTGAAGTGAGATCCTCAATCAGAGATGCGAAATTTGAGTAGCTCTTTCCGTTTAAAGCGACGGGAACTCCCTCTTTAAATTCAAGTTCAATGAATAACGGATCCTCGGGGGCACCGAGGGGACTTTTGGTGATTTCGTAGGCGTCTTCGGGCGGCTCCTCCCATGGATCCTCAAGAGGACCGCACTCAATAGAAACACCCCAGAGGTTTCTATCGATGGAATAGGGTTTCTCCCTGCTAACTTTAACGGGAATCCCGTGCTTTTGAGCGTACTCAACCTGCTCCTCCCTTGCCCTGAACTCCCATTCTCTAACGGGGGCAATTACCTCAATATTCGGTGCAAGTGCCCAGACGGAAAGCTCAAACCTCACCTGATCGTTTCCCTTACCTGTTGAACCGTGAGCAACATAGTCTGCCTTCCACTTCTTTGCCTGCTGAACGAGTTTCTTGGCAATCAGAGGTCTTGAGAGAGCCGCCGTCAGAGGGTACTTACCCTCGTAGAGGGCAAGAGCCCTGAGGGTCGGCAGGCAGTACTCCCTTGCAAACTCCTCCCTGACATCCTCAACCACCGCTTCCACCGCTCCTGCAGCCTTCGCCTTTTCTGGAATTTGAGACAACTCTTCACCCTGTCCCAAATCGGCGGTGTAGGTTATAACCTCAAAGCCCTTATCGGTAAGCCATCTAACAATAACCGAAGTGTCAAGACCGCCCGAGTATGCAAGGACAACCCTCTTTCCCATAGCTCAATTATATATCAGGGGTTCAAAGGTCCCTGCCCAGAAAGCTAATTTTCAGTACCCGCCTTGCGAGGGAGGGGTCTTTTTCAACAAGCCTCATACCCAGCACCCTTGCCTGAGAAGATGCACCCTTGGGAACTTTATGCCCAAGCAAATCCTCAATTTTCCTAAGCTCCGCAAGGAACTTTGCCCTTGCCACGATACTTGCACAGCTCACTTCCGGATACCTCTCGCCTTTTTTCTCAAAAAGAACATTCTTAACATCAGCAAAAGGGTTTGTTGAAGAATAGGCGTCAATCACGATCCTTGCGGGTGAAATCTCCCTCCGAATATGGGATATAAGTTTTCTGTAGGCATTGTCCATTATTCTGTTGAGGTTTCCCACCTCTGCTATGAGCCGGTTAAACTTCTCCGGTCTTATAACCACCGAGCGCGTGAAGATCAGAGTCTTAAGCCGGGCGTACTTATTCATAATTTCAGAATCCCCCATCCTCTTGGAGTCTTTCGGAGCTACCGTCAGAACTTCCCTGTATTTTTCGGGTAAAAGCACGGCACAGGACAAAACGAGGGGACCGAATATGTCTCCTTTCCCCGCCTCGTCGCATCCCGCCAACGCTCCCTCGGGAACTTTAATTAAGGAAAGAACCCTGTCTCCCCACTCATTTGCGCCCTTCCCCTGAATTAGGAGGATCCCAGAGGGATACATGTTAAAGTAAGTCCCATTCCCTTCAAAGCTCCAGAGGGTATTATCAACCTTCCTCCTCACCATTCCGCTCTCTTTTAGGAAATTCATCACCCTGACAAGGTGCTCCTCGGGTATTCTGAGGGTTACATTCCTCTTTTCCATTGAGATTCAAAAGTATAACGCCCAGCTACCCGAAGCCTCAAGGCTGTCCTTACCCCCGAGGGAAAAGTACCTCCCGGAGAATCTTAAGCTCAAATTCCTGAAAAGGTGTATCCCAGCTGTTGCTTCAAGTTCCCTGTAAATGTGATTTCCGCTCGGAGCCAAGAATATTCCTCCCGAAGCTGTAATTCTGAAGGAAGTCCGATTTCCCTGTCTGAGGATCAATACCTTAAATCCACCACCTCCGGAAAGACCTTCCCTATCACCAAAAGCCCTGACCCTGACCTCGGGCAAAAGGGATAGTCCCAATTCCCTCCTTCCCAGAGTTAACCCGCCGCCGGAGTTAAGATATAAAAATCCCCCCTCAACCCCTCTCCCGTCAATATCCCTTTTGTACCCCGTGTTCACAAACCACGATAAGGGTTTAAAAAGGACGCCCCTCCGCTCAAGGGAGGTGATCCTGATGGCTGTCCATCGTTGAAGGAACAGCCGGTTCTGAACCGCGAAGTATCTGATTACGAACTCGGAAAAGACCACTTCCGAGGACCGCCTGTATCCCGCAGGGGGGTCAACGAGGTCGTGGTAAACGGGCCGGTATGCTATGTCAAGAAATCCTCCCGCCCCTTTTTTATACCCGTAGCCTATTCTTAGCCTCTGGGTCCCGTGGGAGTGGTCCGGTCTTTCACCCTTTATCTTTTTAATCTCCAAACCACCGCCTTCGGCGGTACTTCTATTTTTTAAGGACGCGAGATATAGCTTTCTGTACCTTCCGATCTCAAGAGCTCCCCCGTAATACATAAACCTTACATAATCAGAGGCAACATCGTAAAAGACTCCCTTTCTTCCTTCGGGGAGGGATCTATTACCCCTAACCCATTCTTTAATAAGCTCCAGCTCCTCACGGGAAAGATCCTCAGACCCCGCTTCTATCCTTTTCTGCAGGGATGGGTTAAATCTGACTTCCTTAACAAGGTCCTCTTTTAGGAGGTACTTAATGGTGTCAATGGGAAGTGTCCAGCTCGTTTTAAGCCGGAATTCCCTGTCGGGATAAAAAATCCTGAGAAGGTTAAATACCTCGGAGGAGCAGTTTTTGTGAAAAAAGTAGTAGTATGAGTAAACGCGCCTCAGCTCCCAGAGATGAAGCTTAAAAAGCATAACCCTCTGTGGATCCACCAAGAGTTCATACTCCCACAGGTCCCTGCCTTCAATTCCCGAATACTCCCTTATCTTCTCAAAGTAGGGACCCACAGAGAAGTATCCCCTGTAGCCTCCCGTTAATCCTTTAATCGCATAGGTGATTCCCGGTTCCCTCTCAACTTCGGCAGCGTAATTGACAATAAAGGAGTAGAGGTTTTTCTCCGAGCTGAAGATCCTGAGGAAGGTGTGTCCGAACATGGATGCGGGGCTACCCATGTGAGAATCGGCGTATATTATGCTTATTCGGCTTCCTTCAAGCTCCCGGAGAAACCTTTGAAGCTCTGCACATTCTTGAGGGGGAATCTTCACCCCAAGCCAATTCCTAACATAAAAAGCCCTTGCGGGAAACCTGCAGGCGATTGATGGGTCCCTCCGAATTTCCTTAAGGAATGCTTCAAGTTCCATCCGGGGGTCTTTCCTGCCTTGAGGATCAAGAAAGAAAGAAGGGTCGTCTATTACACTCTCACCATCCCGGTAGTGAAGGAGGATCTTCCAAATTTCCTCACCCCCGCCTTCGGCGGGGGTAATTATGAGAAAAATAATTATTAAAAAAAGGAACACCCTAAAGGGTAGAGATGGCCTCGAGAACCTCCGCGGATGTTACCTTATCGGAAGGGAAAATCCTGTCAAAATTTCTGCTCAGTTTTGAGTAAAAGGCGGTCCTTTCATTTTCCGGGACACCCATAAGCAGGGCAAGGGTTTCAAGGTACATACCCTCTCCCCTCGCGATGTCCTGTGCAAGCTCGTCCATGTTCTTTGAAACAAACAGGTGAACCCTGTCGTCAACCGCCACCTTTGCAGGCTTTTCGCACTCAAGGGTACCGAAGGTTATACCGAAGGTCTGGTTGAAGGATGTTCCGTTCGTTGTAACCGCAAGCACTTCAAAAACAAGACCCTCCTGATCCTTCATGGCTACATACCCCAGACCGCAACCCGTGTTTTGCTTGTTCACCGCCTGAGCCGTTCCTGCCACAAGGATAGCTCCTCCGACAGCCAGAATGAGTTTTTTCATTCCTCACCTCCCTGGAGATGTTGTTGCTTCTGAGTATAACACATATATTTTTTGTCTGATGATTGTAGATGAATTTGATGTTATTGTCATAGGAGGAGGACACGCGGGAATTGAGGCTGCTTTAGCCAGTGCGAGGCTTGGATCAAAGACTGCCATGTTCGTCCTGAATGCGGACACCATAGGACAGATGTCATGCAATCCCGCGATCGGCGGGATAGCCAAGGGGATCGTCGTTAGGGAAATTGATGCTCTCGGGGGAGAAATGGGCAGGGCAATAGACATGACCGGAATACAGTTCAAGATGCTTAACACGAGAAAAGGAAGTGCGGTGAGGTCTCCCCGGGCTCAGGCGGACAAAAAAAGGTACAGAGAGTACATGAAGAAAGTCTGTGAGAATCAGGAAAACCTTTACATAAAGCAGGACGAGGTTGTTGACATCATTATTAACTCAAAGGGAATGGTTGAGGGAGTGAAAACCCGCCTCGGATGCGAGTACAGGGCAAAGGCGGTGGTGGTAACAACCGGGACTTTTCTCGCGGGGACCATCTACATAGGTGATAAGAGAATCCCGGGAGGAAGGGCGGGTGAGCCGAGATCCGAGGGGCTTGCGGACTTTTATAAAAGGATGGGCTTTCCCCTTGAGAGGTTTAAGACCGGCACCCCCGCTAGGCTTGACAGGAGAACCATTGACTTTTCAAGGATGGAGCCCGCTCCTGGTGACGATCCCCCGCCCAAGTTTTCCTTCTGGACAGAACCTCTCGGAAGCTACTGGTTTGAGGAAAGCAAGCCTCAGGAGCTTTGCTGGATAACCTACACCACACCTAAAACCCACAGAATCATTTCTCAGAATCTAAACCGTACCGCTCTTTATGGTGGTCTTATAAAGGGCATCGGTCCGAGGTACTGTCCATCAATAGAGGACAAGATCGTTAAATTCCCTGACAGGGAAAGGCATCAGGTCTTCATTGAGCCAGAAGGTATTGACACAATTGAAATGTATCCCAACGGGCTCTCCACCTCACTCCCCGAAGAGGTTCAGTGGGAGATGTACAGATCTATCCCCGGCCTTGAAGAGGTTGAGCTCATCAGACCCGCCTACGCCATTGAATACTACATCGTTCCCCCCACCTTTTTATACCCTACACTTGAAACAAAAAGGGTGAGAGGGCTGTTCCACGCTGGAAACTTCAACGGAACGACGGGCTACGAGGAGGCGGGGGGTCAGGGAATTCTGGCGGGAATAAACGCCCACCTTAGGGCAACGGGAAAAGAAACAATTTATCTCAGAAGGGATGAGAGCTATATAGGAGTAATGGTTGACGACCTCACCACAAAGGGGGTAACGGAGCCATACAGGCTTTTCACTTCAAGGTCTGAGTACAGGCTTCACCTGAGGCAGGACAATGCAATTCTCAGGCTTGCAAAGATAGGACACGGGCTCGGACTTCTCTCAGACGAGCAGTACTTAGCAGTAAAGGAGATTGAAGAGGAGATTCAAAGGTGGAGGGAATTTTACAAAAGGGAGAGGGTGGTAGTATCCCTCGGCGGTTCTCAAAAAAATCACACCGTGTCAACCCTGTTCACCGCAGGATATACTGTAAAGCGTATCAAAGAAGAGCTGGGTCTTCCCTTTCCCGAGCACCCCTATGTTGCGGAGGAACTGGAAATTCTCCTCAAGTACGAACCTTACATTGAGAGGGAGAGGAAGTTAACGGAAAAGATTAAGAAACTTGAGGATGTACGGATACCTGAGGATATTGAGTACCATAAAGTCCCCGGGCTTACGAAAGAGGCGGTTCAGAAACTCAGCGAGATGAGACCGGTCACGGTTGGTCAGGCATCACGAATTGACGGAATCACCCCTGCAACGATAACCGCTCTCCTTCTCTACCTCGGAAAACTTGAATGAGAGCTTCTTCAAAATCACCCGCGGATAATCCCAATTCCCCTAAGGAAATAACCCTTCTTCTTAATTCTTCCTCATCAACTCCCAATATCCGGGAGGCAAGTGGATAATCAATGAAATCGTAAACGGTTCCCTGAATGAGAAAAGCCCTTCTTAAAGTTCTCATTGCCATTGAAACCACCTTCCTTCCCCCTGAGGTGAGCTCACCGAAGGTGGGATGCCACCAGCACAAACCCCTATCCCCGTAAGCCCCGGAGTAATCACTGCTCTTGACGGCCAGCCCAAGTTCCCTTAAAGCCCCGGCAACACTATGTGAAACCCTCGTGTAAACTTCCTTAACTCCCCGCCCCCACAGATCCCTCCTGCCCGTAATGGAAAAGGAGAGGTCCCAGCCGTGTATGAGGATACCCCCTCCGGTCGGTCTCCTGACCACATCAAGGCCGGATTTAACGGAGACCTTTTGAGAGTACCCTGCACTGAGGCAGAGCCTTTTCCACCTGTAAGTTCTAATGGAGGGCGATCCCCTACCCTCTTCAAGGGACATGAGAAGGTCAAGATCCCTTCTCATGTTTTCGGCTGGCTCGCAGGGGGGATCCCTTATGACCTCAAGAACCTCAGGCAACACGCTCCCTATGCTTTTCTATTCTAAAGAGTGATTGCCTCTCCGAAGGAGACACGAGGTTAATAGCGGTCCCTTCCCTTCCGAGCCTTCCGGTCCTTCCTATCCTGTGGGTGTAAACCCTCGGGTCCTCGGGAAGGTGGAAGTTTATGATCAGCTTGACCCCTTCTATGTCAAGACCCCTTGAGGCAACATCGGTGGCTACAAGCACCCTTAAAAAACCCCTTCTGAACCGCTGGAGGACTTCCTCTCTCTTTCTCTGAGACATATCCCCGTGAAGCGAACCTACTCTTAAACCCTTTTTTCTGAGCTGAGAGGAGAGGCTCTTGGCGTCCCTGCGCATCTTCACGAATATTATTGTTTTCTCGCCTGCATTCTCTCTCAGGATGCGGAGAAGCTCCT
>JALSHX010000230.1 GCA_026982025.1 Aquificaceae bacterium
CCACAGTTGTGTACTCCATAGCCCCTTCCTTTTCAAGGAGCTCAATAATTCGTGCGGTGGTTGACCTCTTCTGTCCGACAGCAACATAAATGCAGTATACATCCGTATCCCTCTGGTTCAGTATGGTGTCAATACAGATTGTTGATTTACCCGTTGACCTGTCTCCGATGATAAGCTCCCTCTGACCCCTACCTATGGGGATCATGGAATCTATAGCCTTTATGCCCGTTTGAAGGGGCTCGTGAACCGGTCTCCTTGCAACCACCCCCGGTGCAATCTTCTCAACGGGAGACATGTACTCGTACTCAATCGCACCTTTCCCGTCAAGGGGTTCACCGAGCGGATTAATAACCCTTCCAACGAGACCCTCACCCACCGGAGCGGAGAGGATCTGCCCGGTCCTTCTGACAACAGACCCTTCCTTTATACCCGATTCACTGCCGAGTATGATAAGACCCACATTGTCCTCTTCAAGGTTAAAAGCGAGTCCCTTCTCACCGCCCTCAAATTCAACAACTTCCATCGCCATAACATTTTCAAGACCGTAGGCTCTTGCAACACCGTCGCCCACATAATAAACTACCCCCACCTCCTCCATCTTTGCTTCGGGCTCAAAGTCCTTTATCTGCTGACGCAGTATGTCAAGGGCTTCCTCATAACTGAGCATTCCCATTTCGGAAACCTCCTCGGTTTTCTGGCTTCAAATTATATCACAAGAGCTTGAACTTCCTTAACATTAATACAAATTTTATATATTACGATTAGTGTATATACGTACGGAGGATAAGAGAAAATGTCAAGAAAAGGTGCAGACATCGTCATAGAAACCCTAAAAGCCGAAGGGGTTGAGGTTATTTTCGGGCTTCCGGGCGGTGCCATAATGGAAGTTTACGATGCACTCTACAGGGACGGAACAATCAAACACATTCTAACACGCCACGAGCAGGGTGCGGGACACATGGCGGAAGGCTATGCCAAGGCAACGGGAAAAGTGGGAGTTGCGATGACAACATCCGGACCGGGAGCCACAAACATCGTTACGCCAATAGCGGACGCATACATGGACTCAGTTCCAATCGTTGTCATAACGGGGCAGGTTCCCACACACATGATAGGAAACGACGCTTTTCAGGAGGTTGATATTGTCGGAATAACCCGCCCCATAACAAAGCACAACTTTCTCGTCAGAAACATAGAAGAACTCCCTCTCATCATAAGGCAGGCTTTCTACATAGCCAGAACGGGAAGGCCGGGACCGGTGCTCATTGACATTCCAAAGGACATTACCCAGCAACTCTCTGATGTAAAAATCCCGTCGGATGAAAAAGTCAGGGAGTCCCTCTCTGGCTACAAACCCCACATTGAGGGAAACAACCAGCAGATCAAAAAGGCTGTCAGGCTTATTCAGGACGCAAGGAGACCCGTCCTATATGTCGGCGGAGGAGCAGTCAACTCTGAAGCTCAGGAAGAACTGATTGAACTTGCTGAGCTGATGAGAATTCCCGTAACCACCACCACTCAGGGAAAGGGAGCCTTTCCCGAAGATCATCCCCTCTCAATGAGGATGCTGGGAATGCACGGCACTTACTACGCCAACATGGCGGTTTACAACTCGGATCTCCTCATAGCGGTGGGAGCCCGATTTGACGACAGGGTCACTGGAAAGATAGACGAGTTTGCCCCCGATGCAAAGATAATT
>JALSHX010000231.1 GCA_026982025.1 Aquificaceae bacterium
AACCTTTGAGCCGTCAATGAACGATACATATGCATACCCGTCCCTCTTGGTTCTTAGTATGTCTCCCACATCAAGTTTGGGCTCCGCACGGTCAAGGGGTACTCCCCTGAGGGAATCCCTTTTGAGCAGGTCAACCCTTCCTTTATACCTTTCAACGCTTCCCACCTCTGCCCACAGGCAGAGGTTAGTCAGAATCAGCATTACTAAAAGCTTCTTCATCAAAAAGCACCTCCGACCCCGCCGTAGATCTCCGCTCTGTCATAACTATATATATCAATATTGGAATTATTATTTGTGTAGCGAAGTGAAATTTCACCTCTTATCCAGCGCCAGATCCTGAATATCACAAATGACCTGATGGTTAAAAAAGTGTCCTCCCTCTTTGTTGCAAAGAGGGTGTTTTCTCCGGTAAAGGAGTAAATGGCGGTTCCTGCGGAAAAACCGAAGGTTAACCTCCCCGCTTCAATTCCCGACTTGATAAAGGGGTAAATTGAGTAGTTTCTCCAGTTTTGTCCCTGTGTGTTTTCGTAGTTGATGCTGATTGATGGCGTTAAAAACCATGAGGGCGTTGAGAGTAAGTATGATATTTCTGCGGAGATCCTGACCCCGTCTCTGTTTTCTTGAGGTATATCGGTTCTGTAATAGTTCTGGTAGCCTCCCGCCAGCTTGATTCTTGCTTCACCCAGAAAGTAGCCTATACCGATGGTGCTAAGGGTTCTGTAAAAATCTCCGCCGAGGGATATGTAATCAATGTAAAAGGGAATAAAGGCTTTTCCGAGAGTGTAATTAAAAGATAGAGACGTGCTCAGCGTGTCAAAGTTCTTGACCTCTTCGTACTTTGTGAAGGTTGCTGATGCGTTAAGCCACACGCTTTCGCCGTTGTAGGAGAGGCTTGCGGAAGGTTTGTAAGCCCTGCTCGGCTCTCCCGCAATGAAGTCGGGTGCAACGGTCGGGTTTGAGTCATAGCCGTACCTTACAATGAGTGAGGAGGAGATAATGGGAAAGGAACCCATAACCTTTTTTGAAAGAACCTTTTCCACTGCACCTTCCGGTATCCTCTTGAAGTAGGACCTTGCAAGCCATAAATTACCCCTGTTGAGGTAAATAACTCCGAGGAGATAATTCTTCCCCGACGATTCGGGAATGTTTTTCAGTATTTTAAGGGATTCTTCAACCTTACCGGATTCAAGAAGAATGCGTGCCCTAAGGGTCAGAGCCTGTGTATTGTTAGGTTCTTTCTTTAAAACCATGTCTATAAGCTCATTTGCCTCGTCAACTCTTCCGGTCCCCAGTTTTGCCTTTGCAAGGACGATGAGCTCATCTGTGCTCAGGTCTTCAATGAGCATTTTGTTTTCAAGGTAGAGGATAATTTCCTCAAACTCTCCTTCAATGAGTCGCTTTTTTAGTTGTTCAAGCTCACCTGCGAGTGCAAAAGCTGTAAAAAGTATTAATAGAAGAAATCCTCCCTTCACCGATTTTAAGATACTACATCTCAGTCAAGATTTAAAAGTTTTTTGAGTGATTTTATCTCATCCCTCAATTTCGCCGCTTTCTCAAACTCCCATTTCTTTGCGCACTGCCACATTTCCTTTTCCAGCTTCTCAATTTTCCTGATTATGTCCTCCTCGTTCTTAATTCCTCTCGGGAGGTTGGATGGCAACTGGACAAAATCAAGCTCCTCAAGGGAAAG
>JALSHX010000232.1 GCA_026982025.1 Aquificaceae bacterium
GTTTCTATTTGTCCTCGCTCAGGTGGGACTTCACCTCTCACGCCTTGCGGAGGACCTTATAATTTACAGCACCGAGGAGTTTTCATTCGTAAAACTTCCAGACCGCCTCTGCACCGGAAGCTCCATCATGCCCCAGAAGAAGAATCCAGACATTCTTGAACTTATCAGAGCAAAGTCGGGAAGACTCATCGGAAATCTCGTTTCCCTGATGACGGTTGTTAAAGGTCTCCCATCCGCATACAATCGCGACCTTCAGGAGGACAAGGAGCCCCTATTTGACAGCGTTAAAACCGCTAAGGATTCAATCAAAGGGATGATAAGAGTTATTGAAGGTCTTGAAATTGATAAAGAAAGGACCGCCCTTGCGGGCGGTGGATTTGCTCTGATGACGGATGTTGCCAACTACCTCGTCAGGAAGGGAGTACCCTTCAGGGACAGCCACAAAATAGCGGGGAAAATAACAGCCTATCTCCTTGAGGAGGGTAAAATGCCGGAGGAGGTTACGGTTGAAGAGCTCAAGAAGTTCTCGGAAAAGTTTGAAGGCGATGTTCTCGAGATTCTAAACGCTTCAAAGAGTTCCGAATCAAGGAAAACCTACGGAGGCACATCAAGGGAGGAGATCCTCAGGAGAATAGAGGTGGCAAAAAGAGAGGAAGGCATGTCATAGAACCACAATAGGACGGGCTCTGTGGCGGATTATGGACACCATTACCACAGCGGAAAGGTAGTAAAGGCAGAGGGTTAGCCCGATCACTGAAATGATCTTCACGTAAGCAAAGAAAGGACCTCCCCAGAGAATAAGGTAGCCCGACAGGTTGTCTATAAAGGCGGAGAGAAAAAGCACGGCACTCCAGTAAATTTTCTTTTTGAGGTTAGTAAAAAAGGCAAAGTGGGCAACCGTAAAGAGATACACAGCCATGCTCACAAGGTGCGGGTTAAAAACCGACATCAGCCCGCTTACTGTCTTTTTTCTGATAAACAGCTCCCTGTTGCCGAGGTAATAGTCCGCAACGGAAGATGGGGTTATGCCCATCTTAGCTACGAATAAAAAAAAATTCATGGTGGCAAAAATAAGCACCGTTCCCGCAAAAATAAAAACGAGGGTAAAGAGGATACCCCTCTCGGGAGGCTCTTCCTTCTCCTTAGAAAGGTAGAGCTTCAGAGCCATCGCAAGCATTGTGCCTGTGGAAAACTGAAAGGCGATGAAGAAGAAAATCTTCAGATGAATAAACAGAGGTGAAACAAAGTAAACGCCGAGACCTGACAGTGCCTCAAGAAATCCTGATAGAAAAGAGGAGATAATAAGGGAGTACTTAATGCCGTCCCTAACGCACTTGTGAACGAATATTGAAGAGAGGGCAAGGAGAAACAGAGAATAGAGGAAAATCTGAATGTGGATGTCCTCAAGAAGCTGGGATAGGGGAAGGGGTTCCGGAAACCTTGGGTCGGTGAAAAAGTATGAGTACAGCTTGGAGTAGGTTATGCCGTACTTCCAGTGAAAGTAAAACCAGTTTGTTATCCAAAAGATCAAGGTAAAGGCGAGGAAGAGGATCACTGTGGTGAAGAGAGGAGCATTGTTCTTTATATTAGATGAGATAAAGAACCTCATTTTTCTTCTCCGTAGAGGACTTTCCAGATGGCAAGGGCAAGCCTTGAGGCCCTTGTTATGGCTCTTGCTG
>JALSHX010000233.1 GCA_026982025.1 Aquificaceae bacterium
GAAACCACCCATATCCTGTCCCCTTCCACCTTCACCACCTTTCCCCGTCCGCCTTCAAAGATGATGGTATCCCCAACTGAGGGAAGTTTCTTACCTGCGGTGCTCTCCCTTCTCAACTCCTCCCTTTTTTCCGAGACGAATTCCTCAAGCTGAGACCTGGACCTCAGCTCCTTAAGCAGTTTCTCACCCTCCTGATAAAGACCCTGAAGGTATCTCTTTGCCTCCCTGTAAGCTTCCTTCCACCCCCTTCGTCTGTGGTCCTCCAACTCCTCCCTCAATTCTTCGTACCTGCTTATCTCCTCCTCAAGCTTCTTCCTCAGGTTGTCAATCTCTTTTATCTTTTCCTCATAGGCGCGGGTGAACTCTGTAAGTCTGTCTACCGCCCTGATATACTCCCTGCCCATCTCACCGATCCTCATTCTCGCATACTCAACGACGCTCTCAGGAATTCCGCACTTCCTTGCCACCTCAAACGCCATGCTTTCACCGACAGTGTTGTAGGCAATTTTGTAAAGCGGTCTCAGGCTTTCCCTGTCAAACAGAACGCTCGCAGGCATGTAGTATTCGGAGTTAACAGAATAAACCTTAACGGGCATGTGATGGGTGTTGGCAAAAACCCAGCACTTCCCTTCCCGAAGGTATTCAAGGATCCCGATCGCGAGGGATGACCCCTCAACGGGATCGGTTCCTGCTCCGAGCTCGTCAAGAAGTACGAGGGTGTTTTCATCAACTTCGGGCAGAAACTCTGCAAGGTTAGTCATGTGGGAGGAAAAGGTGGAGAGGTTCTGCTGAATGCTCTGCTCATCACCGATGTCAACAAAAACCTTTTCAAAAACAGGGATTACGCTCTCCGACGAAAGAGGCACGGGAATCCCGCTCTGGACCATGAGTGCTATCAGACCGAGAGTTTTCAGGGCAACGGTTTTTCCGCCGGTGTTGGGTCCCGTAAGGATCAGGCCCTTATGCTCTTTCATAATTATTTCTACAGGGACCGCATCCTCCTTCTCAAGGGCAAGGATGGGATGAACCGCATCCCTGAGGTAAACGAACTCCCCTATCTGAGGAAAACAACCTCCGTATTCACTACCGAGAGATACCTTGGAAAGGCATAGGTCAAGTTCAACGAGAGCCTCAAAGCTGTCCTCAATCTTTGAAGAAAACTCACCGATGTGTTCGGTCAAATTTGTGAGTATCCGCCTGACCTCCTCGTCCTCCTTGTCCTTGAGGTCAGAAATCTGGTTATTTAGCTGAACTATAAACTGAGGCTCAACATAGGTTGTGAATCCCGACGAAGAAGTGCCGTGAATTATTCCGAATATCGCCCTTGAACTTGATGTTTTGACGGGGACAACATATCTGTTGTTTCTGAGGGTAACGATTTTATCAGAAAAGATTGCATCCGCATCTGGTCTTGAAAACAGGCTTTCAAGCCTCAGGCTGATTTCCCTCTCAACGGATTTAATCTCCTTCCTTATTTTGTATAACTTCTCGCTCGCAGAGTCCTTTACAAATCCCCTCCTGTCAATAACTGATAGAATCAAGTTTTCAAGCCCCGAAAAGCCGTGGAGCCTCCTCGCAATTCGTCTCAGAGGCTCGTGAAATTCCGAAGCGGAACCGATGATCTTTCTCAGCTCCCTTACGAGCTCAAGAATCTTAAGTATGTTGAGAATTTCA
>JALSHX010000234.1 GCA_026982025.1 Aquificaceae bacterium
AACAGTCTCCATCACTATCTCAAGGGCGAGGTGATAAGGAAAGCCCTCCCTGACTCCTGCGAGAGCCATTGCGTCAATGAAGCTCAGCACAAAGGCAGGACCGCTCCCGGCGATTGCAGTGAAGCTGTCAAACATTCCTTCGGGAATTTCATAGAGCCTGCCGAGTGCCGAAAAGACTTCCTTAATTTTTTCTCTTTCATCATCACCCACGCCTTCGGCGTAAGAAACTGCAATCACTCCCTTTCCCACCTCGACGCCGAGGTTTGGCATCATCCTTATGACCCTCTGGTGTCCACCCGCCATTTCTTTAATGCTTGCAATCTCAACGCCGGCGGCGATGCTTATGATTATCTTTTCTCCCATGTTTTCCCTTATCTCTGCAAGAACGCCGGGAATGTCCTTTGGTTTTACCGCAATCATCAGGTGGTCGGACTCTTTAAGGAGAAAGTAAAGGTCCGAAGCACAGGCAACACCGTCTTCTTTCGCCGCTTTCAGGCGGTCTGGATTAATGTCGTAAACCATCAGCTCACACTGATCCCTGAGAGCTCTTGCAAAGGCACTTCCCATGTTGCCGTATCCGATAATTCCGAGCTTCATTTCTCTAACTATGGATTTTACTATTTTTACGGAGGGTTTATTTTAGAATAGTGGGTATGGTAAACAGAATCCCTTACCTTCTTGCCCTGTGCCTTGTGATGCTTTCGGGGGTTTCTTTTTCCGTTCAGTTCGGGAGAGAAGATAGGGACAGGCTCATAAGGGTTGAGACAACGCTGAGGGTGTTTATGGATCAAATAGACAAGAGGTTTGAGCAGGTAGATAAGCGATTTGAATCGCTGGACAAAAGGTTTGAACAAATAGACAAGAGGTTTGAGCAAATTGATAAGAGGTTTGAACAATTAGACAAGAGGTTTGAGCAAATAGACAAGAGGTTTGAGCAAATAAATAACGAACTTGACAGGCTTGTCACCATCATAGCTGCCGTATTCGGAGGTCAGCTTGCCCTCGTTGCCGCGGTTTTCGGATTTGCATACTGGGATAGGAGGACAATAGTTCACAAGGCAAGGGATGATACGGTTAAGTATCTTGAGGAGGAGGGTAAAGTGAGGACCATTATACAGGTTCTCAGGGATAAAGCAAAAACCGACAAAGAACTTGCGGAGATTCTCCGCTCCCACGGAATGTTATAATGTAAGGACTAAAACGCACCTTTCCCTCTTGGGTTGGACCCTTAAGGGTCTCAGGGGAAAGGGTGGCTAAACCCAAGGAGGTTGAAGATGGCTGTAATCTCAATGAAGGAGCTCCTTGAAGCGGGGGTTCACTTCGGTCACTCAAAGGCAAGGTGGAATCCCAAGATGGCACCGTACCTCTATGGTGTCAGAAACGGCATCCACATCATTGACCTCAACAAAACCCTTGTGCTCCTTGAAGAGGCTTACAACTATGTATCAGACATGGTGGCACAGGGAGCGGATGTCCTCTTTGTGGGCACTAAAAAGCAGGCGAGGGAAATAGTAAAGGAGGAAGCTGAGAGGTGCGGTGCTTACTATGTGAATGAGAGGTGGGTGGGGGGACTTCTGACCAACTTTCAGACGGTCAAGGCGAGCCTTCAGAAGCTGGAAACCCTTGAGCAAAAAGAGGCTGACGGCGTCTTTGAGCTTCTGCCCAAAAAAGAGGTCAGGCGCCTCAGGCGTCAGATGGAACAGCTCCGTAAACTCTACGGCGGGATAAGGGGAATAACAAAGCCGCCCGACCTGATCTGGGTTGTTGATACCGTAAGGGAATCAATAGCGGTCAGGGAAGCGAAGAAGCTGGGTATTCCGGTCGTTGCAATAGCGGATTCCAACTGTGATCCGGACTTGATAGACTTTCCGGTTCCGGGAAACGACGATGCCATTAAATCAATAAAGCTCCTGACCTCCAAGATCGCTGATGCGGTCAGTGAGGGAATAACAAGGCGTGAGAGTGCAGAGGAGGCAGTTCCCAAGCGCGAGCGCAAGGTGATAACCGTTGAGGAGCACGAGAAGGAGCTCTTTGAGAAGGCTATGGAGATGTCGGAAAAGTATGAGGAAATAGATAAGGATACGGTGGATTACGAATGACTTTGATGGCGTGGCTTTCCCTTGTATGTCTGGGTGTGTGTGCTGTGGGAGGCAGCTATGTGCTTATGAAAATGAAGAAGGCGGAGGTAGGAAATGTCGGTAAGTATGGCTGATGTAAAGAAGCTCAGGGAAATGACCGGTGCGGGAATGCTTGATTGCAAGAACGCCCTCGTTGAGGCTGGCGGAGACATGGAGAAGGCTAAAGAGATTCTCCGCGTCAAGGGTCTTGCAAAGGCGGAGAAAAAGGCGGGAAGGGAAACTAAAGAGGGTCTGATCAGGTCCCTTGTAAGCGAGGACAGGAAGAAGGGTGTGATGATAGAGATAAACTGTGAAACGGACTTTGTGGCAAGAAACGAGGAGTTTCAGAAGCTCGCCGATTCCATTCTCTCTTCATTACTTGAGAATCCTCAAAACGCTAACAGAGCGGGAGAGGGAGAGGAAATTTATTCTCAGACCATAGATAGTAAGAGTGTTGAGGAGGTCATAAAGGAAGCAATAGCAAGGATAGGCGAAAACATACGGCTCAGCCGTTTTGTCAGGTACGACGCACAGGGATACATCCACTCATACATTCACGGAGGAGGCAGGATAGGAGTTCTCCTTGAGTTCAAAGCTCCTTCCACAGACGAAAAGGTTTTGAGGGTGGTTCAGGATGTTGCCATGCAGATCGCTGCGATGAGACCCGAGTATGTAAGCGTTGACACCATTCCCGAGGAGGACCTTGAGAGGGAAAAGAGGATCCTGATGGAGCAGGCAAAGCAGGAAGGAAAACCTGAGCACATCCTTGAAAAGATAGTTCAGGGCAAGCTCAGGAAGTTTTATCAGGAGAAAGTCCTGCTTGAGCAGGCATTTATCAGGGACGACAAAAAGACGGTGGGCAAGATGATAGATGAATCGGGAACGGGAGTTGAGATAGTCAGATTTGAGCGGTATGAACTCGGTGGTCTGTGATGGAGGGAAGGGATCCAGCCTACAGAAGAATCCTATTGAAGCTTTCGGGTGAGGCTTTCGCCGGCGGTCAGGGGTACGGGATAGACCCTTCTTTTCTTGAGTACATATCCCTTGAAATCAAAGAGGTTCACCAGCTCGGGGTTGAGGTTGCAATAGTCATAGGAGGGGGAAACATATTCAGGGGGTTTGAGGGTGAGAACATAGGTATAGACAGAACCACCTCCGATTACATGGGAATGCTTGCCACCGTTATAAACGCCCTTGCCCTTCAGTCCGCCCTTGAAAGGATAGCAAAGATTCCCACGAGGGTTTTATCAGCCATTGAAATGAGGCAGGTTGCGGAGCCCTACATCAGGAGGAGGGCAGTCAGACACCTTGAGAAGGGGAGGATAGTGATTTTCGCTGGAGGAACGGGAAATCCTTACTTCTCAACCGATACCGCTGCATCCCTGAGAGCCGCTGAGATTTCCGCCGATGTTTTGCTGAAAGCCACCAAGGTTGGAGGAGTGTACGATAGGGACCCGGAGAAGCACTCGGATGCTGTCCTTATCAAAGAGATCAGCTACCTTGAGGTTATAAACAGGGGAATAAGGGTAATGGACCACACCGCCCTGACCATGTGCAGGGAGAACGAGATCCCGATAATAGTTTTTAATATTAAAGAGAAGGGAAACTTAAAGTCTGTGGTGACGGGTCAGGAGATAGGGTCTCTTGTAAGGGGGTAGCCCGAAATGGTTCAGGAGATTGAGGAGATAATAAAGGAAACGGAAAAGGATATGAAAAAGGCGGTTAATCACTTTAAGGGTGAAATTGCAGGAATAAGAACGGGCAGGGCATCAAGCGCCCTCGTTGAGGACCTGAAGGTTGAGTATTACGGTTCAAAGGTTCCTTTAAAACAGCTCGGGACGATCTCCGTTCCCGAACACAACCAGATCTCCATTCAGGTATGGGATCAGAATGCCATTCCCTCAATTGAAAAGGCTATTCAGGAAGAGCTTGGGCTCAATCCCAACACGCAGGGAAATGTTATAAGGCTTACCCTCCCTCCGCTTACGGAAGAAAGGAGAAGAGAACTTGCCAGAATGCTTCACAAGCTTGCGGAGGAGGCGCGGGTTGCGGTAAGGAACATAAGGAGAGACGCAAAGGAAATGATTGAGGAGCTGGAGGGAATCTCCGAGGATGAAAAAAAGCGCGGTCTTGACTCCCTTCAGAAGGTCACCGACAGGTATATCTCGGAGATCAACTCCCTCCTTGAAAACAAGGAAAAGGAGATCATGACGGTATGATCTGGAGTAGGCACATTCTCACCGCTGTCTTGATAGCCCTTGCAATTTCCGGGCTCGTGGGAGGTTTTACCTACTACGGGAATTATAAGGAGGAAAAGCTTGACGAGCTTGCAGGCTTGGTTTACCTCTACGAGAAGGGTAAGGTAAAAAAGGAAGAGGTTCTTCAAAAGGTCAGGGGAACTCCTCTTGAGGCTTATGTGATTCTATCAGGGGGAGAATTCCATCCGAAGGTCATTGACCTCGTTGAGGATGAGGATTTCAGAAAACTCTTAATAGAGAGGTGGGCATTTGAGCTTTTCAGGGAAGGTAAAAAGGAAGAAGCACTCAGGGAGCTTTCCAAGATAACCAAGGACGATTTTAACTACCCTTCAGCCCTCCTTTTGAAAGGTTTTATTTATCAATCAATGGGTCAAACGGAGAAGGCTCTGGGTATTTTCGGTGAAATTACGGCAAAGTTTTCGGGAACATACTTTGCAAATGTAGCTCAGGCAATGATCTATCAGCTCAAAAAGTAATGGCAACAATCCTTATCACAAACGACGACGGATACTTTTCAGAGGGCATCAGGGTCCTGAGAGAAGTGCTGAAGCCTCTGGGGAGGGTTGTCGCGGTTGCACCCGACAGGAATTTGAGCGGTGTGGGACACTCCCTCACCTTCACTGACCCTCTCCGCATGAGAAAGGTGGAGGATGATTTTTACACGGTAATCGGCGGTACGCCGGCTGACTGCATACATCTGGGATGCTTTGTTGTCCTTGAAGGAAACATGCCGGATCTGGTATGTGCGGGAATTAACGAAGGACCCAACCTCGGGGAGGACATAACTTACTCGGGAACGGTTTCGGGTGCTATGGAGGGTAGAATATTGGGGATTCCATCCATAGCCTTTTCCGTATTTGGAAGGGAGGAAATTCTCTTCAGGGAGATAGCTCCATTCTGCAGGGAAATAGCACAAAAGGTTCTTGAAAAGGGTATGCCACAGGATACCTACCTCAATGTTAACATTCCGAACCTCACATCAAATGAGATAAGGGGAGTTAAGATCACGAGTCAGGGAAAGAGGGAATACAGGGAAAAGGTCTTCAGGTATGTTTCTCCCACCGGTGAACAGCTTTACTGGATTTCCGCTGAGGAGTTCGGATGGAGCCCGAGGGAGGGAACAGATTATTGGGCTGTGATGAACGGATACATTTCCGTCACTCCCCTCCATCTGGACCTTACCAACTACAGAGCGGTACGGGAAATGGGATACCTTGAAAGATGAAAGCATCCCGAATTGCCGAGGTTGTGGGAGGAGTTTTTAAAGGGAATCCTGATGCGGTTCCCGAACGGGTGGTCACCGACAGCAGGAAAGTCAGCGCCGGCGACCTCTTCGTTGCTATAAAAGGGAAAAGATTTGATGGAAACGACTTTGTTGGGGATGCTTTCAAAAGGGGAGCCATCGGTGTTTTAACCCAGAGGAACCTTGAACCACCGCCGGGTAAGTTCCTCGTGGTTGTTGAGGATACTGTCAAGTCGCTGGGCAAAGCGGCGGAGTATAAGAGGAAACTTCACAGGTCAACCTTCACTGGAGTTGCGGGTTCAGCAGGGAAAACCACCACCAAGGAACTGGTCTATCACCTCCTCTCCTATGTAGGAACTGCTTACAAGAGTGAGGGAAACCTCAACACAGAGATCGGTTTGCCCGTTTCCCTCCTGAACATGAAGGGCGACCCTGACTACGGAGTCTTTGAGATAGGGGCTACGCGTCTGGGAGATGTTTCATACCTTACTTCAATACTGAAACCGCAGATAAGGGTTATAACAGCTCTCGGGGAGGAGCACCTTGAGAGTTTCGGCACCTTTGAAAATGTGGTAAAGGGAAACGGTGAGATCCTCGAAAACATGGAAGACCATCATGTTGCGGTGATTCCCAGAAATGCTGAGAGGTTTTACTCCGTTAAAAAGGGTAAGGTCATCACCTTCGGGGAGGGAACGGATATTTTCGCCGAAAGGATACACCTCGGGCTTGGGGGAACATCCTTTGTTTTTAAGGGTGAGAAATTTAGTGTTCCCGTCCTCGGAAGAGGCATTGTTGAGTCCTGCCTTTGCGCCTTCGGCGTCCTTAAAGCTCTCGGATACGACCCTCGGGAGTTTAAAGAATGGCTTGAAAAGTTTGAAGGTGTTGATGGTAGAATGAGATTAATAGATTTTGAATATTTTTATGTTATTGATGACACTTACAACGCAAATCCCCTATCAATCAGAAATGCTGTTGAAACCCTTTCTGCTCTACCATCGCAGGGTAAAAAGGTTGCAGTTCTCGGAGATATGCTTGAGCTGGGTGAAAACAGCCCATCTCTTCATTCAGAAATTGGGAAATTTACCACTCAATTTAACATTGACTATGTTTTATTCTATGGTAGAGAGATGAAGCACGCCTACAAAGAACGCCTTAAACTCGGTGGAAAATCTTTTTACAGCAGCGAAAGGGAAGAGGTGGGAGCGGAAATGTTGAAATGGGCAAAGGATAAAAATATAATTCTCATTAAGGGCTCAAGGGGGATGCAGATGGAATACTTCCTCTCCCTTCTTAAGGAGAAAAAAGCGGATGGATAAGGAAAGAACTGCGGAGGTATTTATTTTTGAAGACACCTTCTTTTTCACCACCAAAACTAGGCTCAAGAGGGTTGAGGGCGAAAAGATAGCCCTTTCCATAACTCCTCTCTTAAAAAGGTTTGCCGTCATAGGAAAAAGAGTTCACCTCAAGTATGAAACCTTTGCCCTTCCCGCAAAGGTGATAGGAAAGGGTGAGGAGGAGCTGATCCTTTCCCTTCCTATCCTGAATCCCGAGAGACCCGTAGGTGACAGGAAGAGTGCACGGGTAAGGCCATCGGAAATTCATCCCATAAAGCTGTTTCTCGTTATAGACGGTGATAAGAAAGAGTACAGGGCTGACGATATTTCTGAGGGCGGATTTTCCGTTGTGGTTGAAGACCCGGAGGAGATGGAGAGGCTCCTTGACAGGGAGATTACCGCGCACATAGTTTTTCCCGTTGAGGTGGAGGAAATAAAGTGCCCCGCCAGAATGGTAAATGTTCAGGAGCTTCAGGACGGAAGGATAAAGTTGGGTTTTGAGATGTTCATAGACGATGCGGACATGGTAAAGGTAAGGTTTTATGTCTATTCAAGGATCAGGGAGATACTCCGGGAGTGAGGACGTCATCTTAGAAATAAAAAGGCAGTTATTTCACCTGTTTGCAATACTTCTGTGGCTGATTCCAATTCTCTACTTTCCCACCTGGCTGACGCTTATCCTTTTTCTGGCTGTTATTTCTGTCAACCTTGCAGTGGTTCTCAGGATTGAGCCTTTTTTTGGGTTTTTTGGATTTTTCATTGATCACCTTGAAAGGGAAAAGAACAGGAACAATCCAAGCCTTCAGGCATTCTACGCCAACATCGGCATATTGGTGAGTTTCCTGATCTTTGGTAAGCTTGCTGTCGTCGGAGTGATAGTCCTCGCCGTTGGTGACAGCTTTTCAACCTTTGTGGGTAAAATCTGGGGAAAAAACAATCTTTTTTACTCGGAAAAAAAGACGGTGGAGGGTAGCCTTGCTTTTTTTATTTCTGTTTACCTCGTAATGCTTCTTGTTTTCAAAGAAAGCCGCGAAGCGGTTTTTGTTACTTCTGTCTCTGCTCTCCTTGAGTCCTTTGAACTGAATATTGACGATAATCTTTTAATTCCTTTGGTTTCAACTGCCGTTGCCTACCTCATGTGATAAGAGATGATGGAATCAAGGAGGTGCTCCGCCTCCCTGACCGTTTTGCCGTTGACCCGTAGGTTTTTTCCCAATTTCTCTTCGCTCAGGCGTTTTAAAAGCCTCAGCGTGCCAGAGCTGATTTCAACTTCTCCCTCATCCGAGAGGCTCCCGTCCGAGAGCCTGACCCTTACCTTTCCGCGGGGTATTTTTTGACCGAGAAAGATAGGAGAGATGCCCGCTGATTTAATAAATTCCAGCCTTAGCTTTATCCGGAGGACTTCTAACCTGCCGGAAGGGTCGGTGAGTAAAAAATCAATTACCTTTTTAAAAAAAAGGGGCTCGTAAAAGGGAACATTGTAGATGACGAATCTGCAAACATGGCTCATCCAGATAAATCTTTCGTAATCGGCGGAGAGGAGTGAGTATCTCCTCAATTCCTTGAAGTCCCGGGGAATTACCACTTCTCCCCTTTGAAAGAAGTCAAGGGTCATCATGTTGAAGGGTTCAAAGACTCCGTGAAACCTCCCTGAGGGTTCAAGACCGTCCCTTACGAGGAGCCTCAGCACTCCAAACCTGCTGTAAATTCTTGCGATGAGGTCACTATCGCCCGACCTGTGCCTTGACAGGACGAGGATAAGGCTTCTGGCGCCCATCCATACCTTATAATACTTTCACTGAATCCTTTTCGGAGGTGAACCTTTGCCGCTCCTTTTTGAAAGGATAAAAGACATCAGAAACCATCTTGGAAGGCTCAGGTGCGATGAGAAGGCGAGTATAGGCTTTGTGCCGACTATGGGTTATCTTCACGAGGGACACAAGGCGCTGATAAAAAACAGCGTACTTCAGAACGATGTTACCGTGGTTAGCATATACGTTAATCCTGCCCAGTTCGGTCCCGACGAGGACTACCACAGGTATCCCAGGGACATTGATAGGGATACGGCAATCTGTGAGGAGCTGGGAGTGGATGTGTTATTTGCGCCCACCGACCGGGAAATGTATCCCGAGGGATTCGGAACCTATGTTAGTGTTTCGGGGATTACCGAAGTTCTTGAGGGTGAATTCAGACCCGGACATTTCCGCGGTGTTGCAACGGTTGTTCTAAAACTCTTTAACATTGTCCAGCCCGACAGGGCGTACTTCGGTGAAAAGGACTACCAGCAGCTTAAGGTGGTTGAGAAACTCGTGAAGGACCTGAACCTTCCCGTTCAAATCGTTCCCGTTGAGACGGTTCGGGATAAAGATGGTCTTGCCCTGAGCTCAAGAAATGTGTACCTGAGCGATAAGGAGAGGGTAAGCGCCCTCTCTATATATAGAGCCTTTCAACATGCCCAGAGGAGGACCTCGGAGGGGGAAAGGAGAGCTGATGTTCTCATAAGGGAGATGGAAGAGCTCATAAGGTCGTATCCTCTGGTGAGAAAGATTGACTATCTGACCATTACCGACCCTGACCTTCAACCCGTTGAGGAGGTTAGGGACGGGGATAGGATCCTCGTTGCACTGTGGGTCGGGGATACGAGGCTTATTGACAATTGGCGGATCAAACTATGAAGATCCTCTTTCTGGGCACTCCCGCCTTTGCGGTTCCATCCCTTGAGGCGCTCAGTAAGGAGTTTGAAGTTACTGGAGTTATAACACAGCCCGACAGACCTGCTGGTAGAGGAATGAAGGTTAAACCGCCTACCGTGAAGGAACAAGCCCTTGCCATGGGAATTGAGGTTTATCAGTGCAGGACCAGAGAGGAAGTGGTTGAGGTGGCGCGTTCCATGAAAGCAGAATGCGCTGTTGTTGTCGCCTTCGGAATGATACTTCCGCGGGAATTTATTGATCTATTTCCCTTGGGAGCCCTGAACCTGCACGCCTCTTTACTCCCAAAGTACAGGGGACCTGATCCTGTCAGGAGAGCACTTCTCTCTGGCGAGAAGAAGACGGGATTGACGGTGATGCTGATTAACGATCGTATGGATGCGGGGGACATCCTCTCAAAGAAAGAGGTTGAGATAGAGGAAAAGGATAACGCCCTGACTTTAACGGAAAAACTTGCCCTTGAGGGTTCCCGCCTTCTCGTTAAAACCCTGAAAAGCTGGTCTAAAGGTGAGCTAAAACCCTGCCCTCAGGATGAAGCCTCCGCCACATACGCACCTCCTCTCACTAAGGAGGAGAAGAGGTTATGCTGGAGGGCTGAAGCTGATGCTGTGGTCAGCAGAGTGAGAGCCTGTTATCCCGAGGCTTTTTTCTTATTTAGAGAAAAGACCATCAAGGTTCTTGAGGCTCAGGCGGTTAAAGGGAGCGGGGAACCGGGCGAGGTAATTGATGAGAAGGAGCTCGTTGTTGCCTGCGGTCATGGAGCGGTCAGGGTTCTTGAGGTAATCACTCCCAAAGGCAGGAAGACTACAGGAGAAGGCTTCGTCAGAGGCTACGGACCTAAGAAGGGTGAGCTGTTAAAATAAACACATGGAAAATAAGTTCCTCAGGTTCACCGCTCTTGTGGAGCGGTATCTTAAGTCCATATTCGGTTCAATCAGGGTTTACAGGGAAAACAGCGACTTCCTGGTTCCTTGGGGTGCGACGGTTATAAATGTTGATGTTAGATGCGATGAGGATGAGGTTTATGTTCACATATATTCGCCCGTTGCCCTCAGAGTCAAGCCAGATAAAGACCTTTTGAGGTTTCTTCTGGTAGAGAACGCGGACCTGAAGATGGCGTCATTTTCCGTTGAGTTTGAAAAGGGTTTTCTTGATATTATTCTCGGTATTAAAGTTCCTTCGGAATTTATAAACAAGGACATCCTCGGTGAAACCGCCATAAACATCGGAAACCTTGCTAATGAATACGGGAAGGAGATTATTGCGGTTTTCGGGGGTATTTCCTTTAAGGAATACATTGAAAGAGAGAGGAAGGAGAGAAAACCCTTTCAGGGTGAGAAGATACTCCACGACATCTTTAATGCGGGTGATGTTAAGGTGAGCCTTGAGCTTTACAGGCTCGGTGAGGAAGAATTATACGCAATCGTGGGAAAGGTTGAGGAAACGGGACAGGTTTTTCTCAAGGCTGAGCGCAAAAAAGACCTTAAAGAGGTCTTTGACCTCCTTGAAGGCATAAAGAAGATGATAGTTGAAGGAGACATCGGTTCTCTTAAGAGAACTCTAAAGCACTACGAGGTTGAGGATTATGTTCTTTACAACATCCTTGCCGGCAAGGAAGCGGAGAAAATCAAGAAACTTAAGGAGCTTGAAAGGGAGGTTCAGTTTTTGACGGATCTTTTAATGAGGGGCGAGATTTCTCAGGAGGAGTACAGAAAAAGGATATCCGACATAGAAAAGCTTTACGGATTATAGGATAACATCTGCCAGAACCACGAGTAAAAACGCCACGCTTATGTATCCGTTCACGGTGAAGAAGGCTTTGTTTAACCTGCTGAGGTCGTCCTCTTTCACGATAGAGTGCTCGTACATCAGAAAAGTAGAGATGGGAACAAGCCCGATAAAGTAAATATAAGAAAGCCTGTCGCTCTGGATTCCCAGTAATATCAGGGAGGTTAAAGTAATTAAATGCAAAATT
>JALSHX010000235.1 GCA_026982025.1 Aquificaceae bacterium
CTGGAGGGAGTTGTTTTGAGCTCCGTCATAAAGCCATCGGGAAATTAATATATTCTTAAGTAAGGTTCAGAGAGAGGAGGCAACCCGATGGCTGTTAAGGACATAATGGATGCTCTCAGAAGCATAAGCCTTGAGGAGGCGGGGCTAACTCAGAACGCGGCGGAGCTGGTAAAGGACATTAAACTAATCGGTGATGAACTTGACATCCTCATATACCTGCCCAAGGCGGGTGCTGAGGGAATAATAAAGAAGAAGGTGGAAGATGCCCTCCTTGAGCAGGGTGAGGTTAAAAGGGTTAATTTAAAGTTCACAAGCTCTCCCCCTCCCCAGCCCCGGCAGGAAGCTCCCGCAGGACAGCCCGCCTTCCAGAGAAAGAGGGTTATGGGCGTGAGGCACCTACTTGCCGTGGGAAGCGGAAAGGGCGGAGTGGGAAAGTCAACGGTTTCCGCTAATCTCTCCCTCGCACTTGCAAGGCTTGGACACAGGGTCGGGCTTTTGGACGCTGACATTTATGGTCCCAGTATTCCAACCATGCTGGGACTCAAAGGTGAGAGAGCTGAGATAAACGAGAGAAATCGCATCATGCCCAAAGAAAAGTTTGGAATAAAGGTGCTTTCAATCGGCTTCATGCTACCCTCCGAGGACACGCCCGTTATCTGGCGTGGACCCATGCTCATGAAGGCTCTAACCCAGTTTCTCTTTGATGTTGAATGGGGAGAGCTTGACTATCTTATCCTTGACCTCCCGCCGGGAACAGGAGATGTTCAGCTAACCCTTGCTCAAAATGTAGAGATGTCGGGAGCAATTGTGGTGACTACTCCTCAGGATGTTGCCCTTGCGGATGTGAGAAAGGCAACCTCCATGTTCAGAGAGGTTAGCATCCCGGTGTTAGGGGTTATTGAGAACATGGCGTACTTCGTATGTCCCGATTCGGGCAAAAAGTACTACATCTTCGGAAAGGGTAAAACTGCTCAGTTTGCGGGAGCATACGATCTCAAAATCCTCGGTTCAATTCCGATAGATCCTGAAGTCTCCGAGAGGTCGGACAGCGGTGAACCCGTTGTCGTCGGCAGTCCAGAGAGCGATGTTTCAAAAGCATTCTTCGGGATTGCCAGGCTGGTTGCTCAGGAGTTAGGTTAATTTAGAGGAGGTAGGTTATGTTTGTAAGAAAGGCAGGAGAAAAGACGGTTTATCTGGACCATATAGCGACCACTCCCGTAGCGGAGGAGGTCTTTGAGGCAATGGTTCCCTACTTCAGGGAACACTTTGGAAATCCCACTTCCCTTCACAGCTTTGGTCAGGAGGCAAAAAAGGCTATAAATCAGGCAAGGGAGAAGATCGCCCATCTAATAAATGCCAACACCCCGGAAGAAATCATCTTTACATCGGGGGGAATAGAATCAAACAACCTTGCCATTAAGGGCATTGCAAGTGCTTACAAAAAGAGGGGCAATCACATAGTAACAACGGACATAGAACACCACTCAATACTTCACCCCTGCAAGTCCCTTGAGAGGGAAGGGTGGGAGGTAACATACCTCAAGCCGGATAAATACGGTCTCATAGACCCGGAGCAGGTGAGGGAAGCCGTCCGCAAGGAGACGGTGCTGGTTTCAATAGGGCACTCTAATCGGGAAATAGGAACAATCCAGAACATTAAG
>JALSHX010000236.1 GCA_026982025.1 Aquificaceae bacterium
TAACACTCACAAGTCCGAGGTCGTAAAAATACTTGAGGATTATTTGACCTCAAGAAGGAAGAGGATTCATGTGGGAGAAATATTCAGAGAAAACCGCCTCAAAAATTTTGACCTCATTACATACTTTGAGGGTTCAAGGCCTTTTATAAAAATTCAGGAGGGCTGTAACAGGTTCTGCACCTTTTGCGTAATACCCTTTGCAAGGGGTAAGGTGAGAAGTGCGGACCCACAGAGGGTGGTGGATCAGGTGAGAATCCTTGCGGATATGGGATTCGGTGAGGTGGTGCTTTCGGGAACACAGCTCTCCCAGTACGGATGGGACCTCGGAACATCCCTTTATCAACTCCTTTTAGAGCTTATTAAAACTGATATATCTCTTATCAGGCTCTCATCAATGCACATAGGCGAGATGGATGATAACCTAATTGACCTCATAACCTCGGAGGAGAAGATAGCTCCACACTTCCACCTCTCCCTTCAGAGCGGTTCGGACAAAATTCTCGAGAGGATGGGGAGGGGCTATACTCTTGCTGAGTACAGTAAAATTGTTGAGAAAATAGTCGTCAAGAGACCGCCTTCGGCGGTGGGTACGGATATCATTGCCGGCTTTCCTGGAGAGGGTGAGAGGGAATTTGGAGAGACCCTGAAGGCGGTCAAGGAGCTTCCCTTTGCCTACATTCATGTCTTTCCCTACTCAGACAGGCCCTTTACCAGGTCACAGAGTTTCGGGAACAAGGTCAGGGAGACAGTTAAGAAAGATAGAGTTGCCATCCTGAGGGAAGTAGATTGCCGGAAGAGGGAGGAGTTCCTTGAAAAGAACAGGGGGAGGAGGCTCAGGGCAGTTGTTCTCAATTCCGGAAAGGTGCTGACCGAAAATTACATAGAACTGTTGAGGGAGACCGGGCAAAAGCCCGGTAAGCTCGTCACAGTGGAAGTTTAAAGGAGGTCTCGGATGGTTGATCTGATAGAGGATTCCCTCAAAAAGAAGGGAGACGCCAGGCTCTGGGAGATTTCGGACCGCGTCTTTTCGGGAAAGAGGATAAGTGAGGAGGATGCTCTCTACCTCTTTAACCACGGGGATCTGTCCCTGCTGGGCATGATGGCCGAATTCCTTAACAGACAAAAGAACGGCAATAAAGCTTACTTTATAGTCAACCGCCAGATCAACCCCACCAATATATGCGTTTACCAGTGTGATTTTTGTGCCTTCGGAGTTAGAAAGTCGGATCCCAGGGCTTACGAGATGAGCGAGGAAGAGGTCCTCAAAAGGGTTGAGGAGACATACAATCAGGGAGGGAGAGAAATTCACATGGTCGGTGGAATACCTTCCCACTGGGGATACGAAAAGTACATTGAGCTGGTAAGACTGATTAAGGAGAAATTTCCCCAAATGGTTGTAAAGGCGTGGACCGCCATAGAGATCCACCACATGGCAAAAATCTCCGGAAAGTCTTACAGGGAAGTTCTTGAGGATCTCAGGTCCGCAGGGCTTGAGGCGATTCCCGGCGGAGGTGCGGAGATTTTCTCAGAGAGGGCAAGAAAAATAATCTCACCAAATAAAGCGAATGCACAGGAGTACCTTGAGATTCACCGAACCGCCCACGAGATGGGTATTCCTACAAATGCAACAATGCTCTACGGCCACATAGAAACCTACGA
>JALSHX010000237.1 GCA_026982025.1 Aquificaceae bacterium
GTTCAGGGTCCTTCCCCTCATGAATGCGAGGGGAGCTATTTCAATGATGTTTCTTTCAAGGAGATATGCGGCTTTATCGTAGTCAACCATATCGTAGAGGGCATCGTATAAGGGTCTCAGGTAAGGATCAACTTTTTCTGCAATGGTTCCGGGAAGAAAGCCAAGCTTCTCACCTGCCTCCACTGCAGGTCTTGTGAGGATTATTTTATTTACCTTCTGGTCCTTTAAGTAGGAAAGCGCCATAGCCATGGCGAGATAGGTTTTGCCCGTTCCGGCTGGACCGACCCCGAACACGACATCGTTTGATTTGATAGCGTTTACGTACCTCCTTTGATTTTCCGTCTTAGGAACTATGGGCTTTCTTCTGTGGGTTATGAATATGGCTTCCTCCCTCAGGTCTCCGTTTCCGTCAACGCTCTTGAGAAAGTCCTTTGTAAACTCCCTTACTTCCCTCGCACTCATTTTTTCGTGGCTGAGCTTGGAGATAACCGCCCTGAGAAAACTCGTAAATCTTGAAACCTTTTCCGGGTCACCCTTGACTATAAGCTCCGTGCCCCTCGGAACTATCCTTACATCAAAGACTTTTGAGAAGTACCTGACATTCTCGTCCCCCCTTCCCACAATGGCATAAAAACGCTCATCATACCTTTCCAGATCCACTCTCTCTTCAGCGGGCGAGCTGTTTATCATTTCCTCTTGACTTTCACAACAGCTACTGATAAATATATGAAAGCTGATAATGAATTACAAGCGAAGGAGGATTTAAAGATGGGATACATGTTGAGGACCGCCGTATTGCTGGGAGTTCTCACCGGACTTCTGTTGTTTATCGGCAACCTCATAGCTGGAAAGACGGGGATGGTCATTGCCTTTGTCATTGCTGCTTTGATGAACTTCCTTTCCTACTGGTTCTCTGACAAGATTGTCCTCTCAATGTACCGGGCAAGGGAGATTACCCGTGACGAAGCACCGTGGCTCCACGAAATCGTTGAGGAGCTTGCCAGAAATGCCAATATTCCCAAGCCGAGAATTTACCTGATCCCCATGGAACAACCCAACGCCTTTGCAACGGGCAGAGGTCCGGGAAGTTCTGCTGTTGGAGTCACGAGAGGAATCCTTGAGATCCTTGACAGGGACGAACTCAGGGGCGTTCTTGCCCATGAGCTTGCTCACATAAGAAACAGGGATGTCCTTGTGGCATCAATTGCCGCAACAATAGCGGGTGCCATTTCAATGATCGTTAACTGGCTCCAGTGGGCTTTGATCTTCGGCTGGGGGAGAAACGAGGAGAACAATAACCCTCTTTCCATAGTTGGGAGCATTCTCCTCCTTATAATTACTCCCATTATTGCAGCGATTATTCAAATGGCTATTTCCCGTTCAAGGGAATACCTGGCTGACGAAACCGGTGCTTACATTTCAAGAGACCCCCTTTCCCTTGCAAGGGCACTGGATAAAATCCACAAGTATGTTATGAGCGTTCCCGCGGAGGTTAATCAGGGCACCGCGCACCTTTTTATTGAGAACCCGCTCAAGGGTGAGGGATTAACGGAACTCTTTTCAACCCACCCTTCAACTGAAAAGAGAATAGCAAGGCTTCATGAGATAGCCAAGAAAATGGGGCAAACAGTGTGAAGCTTGTTATT
>JALSHX010000238.1 GCA_026982025.1 Aquificaceae bacterium
TGAGGGCAAAAGGAGGGAAGTCCTTACCATTGTGATAGAGGATCCCAAGAATGAGCGGGCGGTGCTTGACCTTCTCACAAGAACACAGCTCCAGTATGTCCACCTTTTAGGAGTTGAGACGGTTAACTTTGAGAAATGCCCCTGATGGTAACCCCCTTTTTCCCTTCCTCTATCACACCTATTTGAATTGCGTCCTCAAGAAGGTCCAGAGCTTTGTCCCGAACTTCTCCATCAACGACAACCACCATTCCTATACCCATGTTAAAGGTCCTGAACATCTCATCAAGAGGAATACCGCCCTTCTCCATGAGCCACTTCATTTCCTCGGGAAATTCCCAGCTTTCCGGATCGATAACAGCCCTTCTGCCATCGGGCAGAATTCTTGCGAGATTACCGGGAATACCTCCTCCGGTGATGTGAGCTATTCCCTTAACATTAAGGTTTTTTTTCAATCTCTGTATTGTGACAACATATATTCTCGTTGGCTTGAGCAGTATCTCACATAGAGGCGGTGATCCCTCATAAATGGGCTTTGTTATGTCAATTTCGTGCTCGTCTATAACCTTTCTTATAAGAGAGTATCCGTTGCTGTGGAATCCAGAGGAAGGAATTCCGATCACCGTATCGCCCGGGTTTATCCCTTTTCCGTCAATGACTTCTTCCTTCGAGCAGATGCCCACACAGAATCCCGCAAGATCGTAAACTCCCTCAGGGTAAAATCCAGGCATCTCCGCGGTTTCTCCTCCCGCAAGTATGCATTCAGCTTCCTCACAACCTTCAACAATTCCGTCAATAACTTCCTTTAAAACCTCCTCTTTGATTTTCCCTGTGGCTATGTAATCAAGGAATAGAATGGGTTTTGCACCCGTCGTTATTACATCGTTGACATTCATTGCAACGAGGTCTATCCCTCCCACCCTGTGCATTCCCATTCTTTGAATAATCTTTAGTTTGGTTCCTACGCCGTCGGTTGAGGTAAAAACCACGGGATTTCTTATCCCTTCAATTGATATACCCCCTGCAAAGGAACCAATTCCCTCATAATCTCCGAAGGCTTTTTTAACTTTTTTCTTTATGTAGTCAACGAGTCTTTCAGCCTTCTGGGGATCTACCCCCGATTCCCTGTAGGTTGTCAAGCTCCGTTCCCCCTGAAGTAAAACTCCTCAACTATGGTGTAAACGGGACCTATACCCGTTAAACTGCTTGATATTAAAGCTATCCTGTCAACCCGCTCCTCCCCGAAGTTAAAATTTCTGTACCGGTTCATGAAACCGCCGAGCCTCTTTTTATCTGCCTCTTTGATTCTGCAAAGGGTTACATGGGCGTGAAAGGGTCTTCCCTCGGGTTTTATCCCCGAGCGTTTATTCATTTTTGAAACTTCGCGTGCAAGGTTTCTGAGCCTTTCTTCTCCCTTTGACACTCCAATCCACAGGACACGGGGTTTTTTTCTGTCGGGAAAAACTCCAAGGGCTCTGTACTGAACTTTGAATGGAGAGGTTTTCTGGCTGATTTCTTCAAGATTCTTTAAGACGCTCAAAGCCTGATCGTGGGAGATTTCCCCGAGAAACTGAAGTGTCACATGAAGGTTTTTCGGATCAACCCACCTTCCCCTTACAAAGCCCCG
>JALSHX010000239.1 GCA_026982025.1 Aquificaceae bacterium
CAGAGGTCAGGAGAGTGCGGGAATATGCACCTTTGACGGGACCGACCTCAGGGTAGTGAGAAAGGCGGGAAGGGTCCTTGAAAAGATAGACCAGTCTGACCTTGATTACCTGAGGGGTTCAGTTGCCATCGGGCATGTCAGGTACTCAACTGCGGGGGATTCGGGCGGGCTTAACGCCCAGCCCATAGTAAGGGAGACCCGTTTCGGGAAGCTGGCTGTGGTTCACAACGGCAACCTCACCAACCACGCCCTTCTCAGGGAGGAAGTGACCTCAAGGGGGATTGGACTTAACCACAGCTCCGATACGGAGCTGTTTCTTGCACTTCTTGACCTCTCAGAGAAAGATGACCTTGAGTCCGCCCTCATTGAAGTTCTCGGAAAGGTTGAGGGTGCATACTCAATTCTCCTTATTTCCGGGAACAAGCTGATAGCGGCGAGGGACCCCATGGGTTTCAGACCGCTCCTCATCGGGAGGAGAGATGACACTGTTCTCTTTGCCTCCGAGAGCTGTGCCTTTGACATAGTTGAGGGGGAGCTTATAAGGGAAGTTGAGCCCGGTGAGGTTGTGGTTGTTGACGGTGAAGGTATGAGGAGCTACTTCCCCTTTAAATCCGAAAGAAGATCCATGTGCATCTTTGAGTTCGTTTACTTTTCAAGACCCGACAGCTACATCTTTGGAGAGTGGGCTTACAGGGTTAGAAAGGATCTCGGAAGGAGGCTTGCCCTTGAGGACGACACGGAGGCTGACCTCGTGGTTCCCGTTCCCGATTCGGGAGTTGTTCCTGCAATAGGTTACGCTCAAGAGAAGGGAATTCCCTTTGAGATGGGTCTTATTAGAAATCACTATGTGGGAAGGAGCTTCATAGAACCCACCGAGGAGCTGAGAAATTTGAGGGTTTTAATGAAGTTGAGCCCCAACAGGTCCGTTCTTGAGGGGAAGAGGATAATAGTCATTGACGACTCTCTGGTGAGGGGCACCACCTCCCGAAGGATCGTTTCCATGTTGAGGCGGGCAGGTGCGGGAGAAATTCACCTCAGGATCGCCTCGCCTCCTGTAGTTGGACCCTGCTACTATGGGATTGACACTCCTACCCGGGAGGAGCTGATAGCAAACAGGATGAGCCTTGAGGAAATCAGGAACTTCATAGGGGTTGACTCCCTCAGGTACCTCTCTCTTGAGGGCTTGAGGTCTTGTGTAAGGGACCGACACTCCTTCTGCGACGCGTGTTTCAGCAACGAGTATCCCGTAGAGGTTGAAAAGACAGCGCTTATAAGGAGGCGGTAATTACTCCTCCTTCAGCCAGGATTTTATCAGTGCGGCGACCTTTTTGGGTTCTTTCCTCGCAACATCGGTGATGGTTTTTACCACCTCCACCTCCCTTGCCCTTTCCCTCAGAACCTCTGCTCCTGTTATGGCGGGCATTTCCTCTGCGGGTGCTGGCGGGGGCGGTGCGGGAGCGGGTTTTCTTCTCAGAAGCTTAAGCATTATAAAAACAAAGACGAGACTAAGAATACCGCCTATCACCGCGGGAATCAGGTAGGCGGGGATTCTCCCTTCAGGAGCAATGCCCGGCAGTTCCTCAGGTGGTTTGAATGGTACCATTACAACCGACAGGGTGTCG
>JALSHX010000240.1 GCA_026982025.1 Aquificaceae bacterium
AGGGGAAGAGTATTTCTCGTGGGAGACAGCGCGGGAATGGTTGACCCGCTCATCGGTGAAGGAATTTTCTGGGGAATAAAGGGAGCAAAGCTTCTTGCAGAGTCTATTGCAGGAGTGGAGGACCCTCTTCGGGCTTACAGAAAAAGGGTTATGGAGGAGATCGCTCCCGAGCTTTATTCCGCCGGCAGGATAGCAGGGCTTGCCTACCGCTTTCAGAGGGTTGCTTTTAGGATGGGAGCTGGCAGGTCTCTTGAGAGGTTCTTTGACCTGCTTGTGGGAAGCATGAGCTACTCGGACCTTTACGGAAAAGGGATTAGAGAGTTTTTAAGAACTCTCTTGCATTTTGAAAATTTTTTGCATATAATAATAGATAATATCTTAAGGAGGAGGTGAAAGCCATGAGCAAGAGCTTGCAGGGAACTAAGACCCTTGAGAATCTTAAGGCTGCCTTTGCAGGAGAGTCCCAGGCAAACAGGAGGTATCTCTACTTTGCAAGGGAAGCGGATATTCAGGGATACCCCGATGTGGCAAATATATTCAGGGAAACCGCCGAGGGTGAAACGGGACACGCCTTCGGACACCTTGACATGCTGAGGAAGTACGGAGGAGTTGACCCAGCAACCGAGAAATCTATCAACTCCCTTGAGGAGATGCTTGAGTCCGCCATCGCAGGGGAAACCTACGAGTACACGGAGATGTATCCGGGATTTGCAAAGGTTGCACGGGAAGAGGGCTTTGACGAGATTGCGGAGTGGATGGAGACCCTCGCGAGAGCGGAAAAGTCCCACGCGGGAAGGTTCCAGAAGGCTCTGGACCAGTACAAAGCATCAGCCTGATTTTTAGGGGGCTCCCGCCCCCATACATTTCTGGAGACTGATATGTACGAATCTGGGATAGGTGGTGTAAAGGACTTTAACTTTGATGTTAATGATCCTTCCTTTTACGATAAGGATGCGATCCTTGAGGAGGCAAGGAGGGTTTTTTCTAAGTGCAAGGACTGCAGGATGTGCGTGGGTTTTTGCCCTTCTTTTCCAGCGATCTTTGATGCAGTTGATGCCAAGGACGACGACATAAACAAGCTGACGGAAGAAGAGCTCTTCAAGCCCCTTGACCTGTGCTTTCACTGCAAACAGTGCTACTTCAGGTGTCCCTATACACCTCCCCACGAATGGAAGATTGACTTCCCTCACCTTTCGCTTCGCTACAAAGCTTGGAAGTTCAAAACAAAGGGTGCCGGGTTTATTCAAAAGCTGATGGTCAATACAGACCTTGCGGGAAAGCTCAATACGGGGCATCAGTCCCACATCGTTAATGCATCAATGAATCTGAAGCCCGTAAGATTCCTTATGGAAAAAGTTGCGGGCATTGACAGAAGGGCTAAACTTCCCGCCTTTAACTGCGAAAAGTTTACCGACTGGTTCAGAAAGAACAGGAAGCCCGTAAAAGGAGATAACGGAAAGGTTGTCCTTTTCACCACCTGTCTGCTCAACTACAACTTCCTGAACAAGGGAATAGCACTGACGAGGGTTTTTGAAAAGAACGACATCCACATTGAAATCCCTGAGAATCAGCAGTGCTGTGGTATCCCCTTCTTTGATGTGGGCGACCTT
>JALSHX010000241.1 GCA_026982025.1 Aquificaceae bacterium
GAAGTCAATGTTATCCCTCGCCAGAGCCTGCTCAAAGAGGGTGTGAAGGAGAACATGTCCCGTCTTGTCCGCCGCGTAAACGGTTCTGGGGAAACTTGCACCCCCGAAGGGTCTCTGGGCAATCCTTCCGTCCTCAAGCCGTGAGAAGGGAACGCCCCAGCGGTCAAGCTCGTATATGATCTCTGGTGCGTTTTCTGTCATAAAAAAAACTGCGGGCTGGTCAGCAAGGTAATCCGATCCCTTAATCGTATCAAAGGCGTGGGATCTCGGATTATCGTCGGGAACAACATTGGCGAGTGCCGCGTTCATGCCTCCCTGTGCGGCGCCCGTGTGAGACCTTGTAGGATAGACCTTTGATACGACAGCCACCTTCAGGGTCGGCTCTCTTGCCACCTCAATGGCGGTTCTGAGCCCCGCACCGCCTCCTCCTACAACAATTGCGTCGTAAGCCTTGAAAGACATAAGATAATAATATAATGAACTGGATTCTCGTATCCCTGCCACTTATCGCCTCCCTTTCCGCATCCGCGGGTCTGGCAACACTTTTTTACCTGAGCAAGCTCGGGACAGGAGAAATTCGCGTTCCCGCGGTCAGGGTAAATAAGGAACCTGACCTTAACGCGGTCAGGGAGGGTTTTTCAAAGGTCTTTGAAGTTTCAAAGACCACCGCCGAAGGCGGTGGTGGGTTTTCAGCACCTTCAAACATAAAACTGATAGGAATCTCCGGAGGAGGAATAAGGGCTGCGATGCTTTCCCTTAATGGTAAAAAGTTGATCCTGATGGAGGGTGAAGAAAAGGGCGGAGTTTTCCTTAAGAAGGTGGAACGAAGCAGTGTAAGGGTGGTTTCCGCAGGGAGGGAGTTTGTGCTAAAGATGGAAAGGAAAAAGAGTAAAGGCTCGGGGTCCTTTAAGGAAAAATCATCTTCTCCCGTCCGGCAGACACCATCCGGTGAGGTGAAGGTTTCAAGGAGGGAGATAGAAAGAATTACCAAGGACCCCGGTGTTATGTTCAGGGAGATACGCCTTGTTCCCTATGTTAAGAACGGGAGAACGGAGGGATTTATATTTGAGTGGATTAAGCCCGGAAGCCTTCTTTATCAGGCGGGTTTGAGGGCGGGGGACATTCTGGTGTCTATTAACAATAACACTATAAGGAGCGGGGAGGACGCCTTCAGGCTCCTTCAGATACTCAGGAACGAGCCCACCCTGAGGGTTCAGATCATCAGGAACGGCCAGCCTCAGGAGCTTTATGTGAGGGTGGAGTGAGGGTTGAGACCCTCTTGAATTCTTCAAGGACCCTTTTAAAGCTCCCGTCAATTTGGTCCGCTTTTCTGTATGCGTTTTTGAGGTGAGAATTAAAAAATGTATTCCACTCTTTCTCAAGGGATTCAAACTCTTTCCTGATCCTTTTTATGCCTTCAAGGATGCGGTCCGCCTCTTCGGAGATTTTTCTTGCGTGAACCCCCGCCTTGATAAGCTCAATTTTGTGCGCAATGGTGAGAGGAGAGACAACCTGCACTCCCTGAATTGCATAATCTCTGAGGAGTTCGTATCCTTCTTTAACGAGGAACCAGTAAACACCTTCGGATGGTATAAAAGCAAA
>JALSHX010000242.1 GCA_026982025.1 Aquificaceae bacterium
CATTGTCCGTAAGGACCATGTTGATGAGTGTATAGATGTGCTCCAGAGGATACTTTAGTCGGCAAAGCTGACTCTGTTCTTTCCCTCTCTCTTAGCTTCGTAAAGGGCTTTGTCGGATACTTCAATAGCTTCTTTGAGGTCTCCCCTGAATTCTGCAATTCCCACACTCACCGTAATTTTCAGATCGGGAATTTCGCCGAGTTTAAGGTTTTCAATGTTTCTTCTGATCTTTTCCCCCACAGCCTTTGCTCCTTCCCTGTCCGTTCTGTACAGGATTATCAGGAACTCCTCTCCGCCGTATCTGATGACCTCGTCGTGTGTCCTGACAGAGGCGGAAAGGCACTTCCCTATCTCCTTCAGTACCCGATCTCCCGCCAAGTGTCCGTAAGTGTCGTTCACTCTCTTGAAGTTGTCTATATCAACCATCAGCACCCATATACCCCTCTTCCTTCTGCCCGAAAGTTTGGTTTCTATGAGATTAAGAAACCTGCGGTTGGCAAGGCCCGTAAGCGGATCAAGAAAGATTAGCTGTGGCACATTCCTGATTATGTCAGCGGAGGCAACTATACCAACCAGCCTGCCGCTATTGTCCGTAATGGGTATGTGTTTAATGTTATGCTCCTCAAAGATGTTGATGATTTCCGTTATCAAGGCATCTTCTTTAGCAACTATTAGCTTCTCCTTTCCCAAAAGCGAAAGCAATTCACCTACGGTCCTGTTTAGGTAGTCGTTGCGGAAAGCGACCAGAATATCGCCTTTTGTAATTATGTTTACCGGCCTGTCTCCTTCGGTGATGATTACGCTCCCTATGTTTTCCCTGTGCATAGTATCAATGATTTCGCTGACCTTGGTCTCCCTCGTCCCCGTAATCAGGTCAGAGACCATTATGTCTTTAACCTTCAGCAGGTACATAAGTATTTCTTAATGCAAGAAATAAGCGTGTCAATCTCCTCCTTTTTTCTCCTTTCGGTGACAGCTATCAGAAGAGCATCTTCCAGTCCTTCGTAGAGCCTTCCGAGGGGAATCCCGAACAAGAATCCCTCCTCCGCGAGGTGGCGGTGCACTTCCTCCGACCGCTCGTGCCTGAGGGGAAACTCCCACAGGTGTGAACCGCTGAAAACCTCTTCAAATCCAGCCTCAAGGAGCTTCTCTTTCAGATAGTGGGCTTTGCTCAGGCTCTGAAGGGCAACCTCTCTCAGTCCCTCTGAACCCAAAAGGTTCAGGTAAACGAGGTTGGCAAGGGCGAGGAGATTTTGATTGGTGCATATATTGGAAGTTGCCCTTTCCCTCCTGATGTGCTGTTCTCTCGTCTGAAGGATGAGTGTGTAGGCCCTTTTCCCCTCAACATCCTCCGCCATTCCTACGAGTCTGCCGGGCATTTTTCTGACATATTCTTTTTTGGTTGCAAAAAACCCCACATAGGGACCGCCGAAATTTAAGGGAACTCCGAGCTGTTGCCCTTCCCCTACAACTATGTCCGCTCCGAACTTACCCGGAGGCTCAAGAATTGAAAGGGCTACGGGGTCGGCAACAACAACCAATGGCACTTCATACTCCTTGGCAATGCTTGAAAACTCCTCAAGTGGCTCAACGAAACCGAAGAAGTTGGGATACTGAACAACGAGTGCAAAGCAGGTTCCCTCCTTGAACTCCTCTCTTATCCTCTCACTGTCCGTTGTTCCATCCTCCTGCAGGGGGACCTCCAAAAGCTCATCACCCCTACCCGGCAGATAGGTTCTTACCACCTCACGGTAGAGGGGATTTACTCCCCCGGAGATCACCATCCTCCCGCCCTTTCCCTTTATTGACCGTGCCATGAGCACAGCCTCCGCAAGGGCGGAACCTCCGTCGTACATGGATGCATTTGCCACATCCATTGCGGTCAGTTCACAGATAAGACTCTGATACTCAAAGATCGCCGCAAGGGTTCCCTGAGAGGCTTCCGCCTGATAGGGAGTGTATGCTGTGAGAAACTCACCCCTTGAGATTATGTATCCGATAAGGGAAGGAACTATCCTGTCGTAGGCTCCTCCTCCTGCAAAGCATATAAGCTCACGGTTTTCTTTTGCCAGCTTTCGGAAATATTTTCTGAGCTCCTCTTCCGCCATGGGAGAAGGCAGGTTTTCAGGAGGTTTGAGAAGGGATGGGTCAATGTGAGAAAAGAGGTCCTTCAGGCTTTCAAGACCGAGGGCGGATAGGATTTCCCGCGTTTCCTCATCCGAGTGGGGAATGTACATCAGCGCTCCTCTTCGTAGCCGAGGTCCTCCTCGGAAAGGCTCTCAAGGGATTCTTCAATTCCCTCCACGGGAATCTCCTCGGTGCTATCCTCCCCCTGTTCCTCTTTAATGATCTCCCTTAGAATTTCCGCATAATCCTCCGCGGTCATCAGGTCCTCAACCTCGGTGGGGTCTTTCATGTCAACCACCGCTATCCATCCCGCATCGTAAGGGTCCTCGTTCACGAGACCCGGGTCGTCCTCAAGGTCCGAGTTTATTTCCGCAACGGTGCCGGTTATGGGAGAGTAAACGGGTGCCACGTTTTTGACACTCTCAATATTTGCGAGGGTCTCTCCTGCATCAATTTCCGAATCCTTTTCAGGGAGGTCAACGAATACAATGTCTCCGAGCATTTTCTGGGCGTAATCGGTTATTCCTATCTGCGCCTTGCCGTTCCTAATGTAAGCCCACTCGTGATCCTTGGTGTAGTAACGGTCCCCCTTCACTATGTATCCGCCCACCACGATGTCGTCCATCCCTGTCCTCCGACTGATTTATTTTAAAACCCCTTTGAGAACATAAGAACCCTGAACCTATCACCCATACTTATAAGCATTGTTTTAAGCCTTGAAAGCCTCTCCACACCCTCCGGGCTTTCGTCAAAGGACAGCTTATATAGGGTATCCATAAATACGGGACTGCTGGATAAAAAGTTTCGCTGAGAATCAAATAGGACCACCTTAAATCCAGCATCCTTTGCGTACTCCATCAGGGCGGAAAAGTTTACATGAGCGGTGATGTCCATCTCCTCTTCAGAGATAATATAGCTCACTGCCCTGTGTTTTTTATATCCCATAATGGTTCCTTCTGGAAACTTTACCACCTCATCGGAAGTATAGCCGTAGTCAATAATGAGAACATAACCCTTAATGAGTCTTCTTGCCAGCAATTCAATGAAATCCAGTGAATCAAGGGGAACCTCTATCCTCTGTTCAAGGTTTCCGTATCCCATTCTCTCCACAAATTCCCTGATCCTTTCGTTATCAAGGTTTAGCCACACCTCCTCTCCCGTCTCGTTTATGTAAAGCTCCCTGTCCTTCATCACAACATGAACGGGCAGTGCGTCAAAGAACTCGTTGGCAATGACAACCCCTTCAAAAACAGGTATTTCATCAACCCATCTTACTGGAAATCCCCGAAGTACTTTCTTCTGAATGCCCACCAGTGTGGGGCTTATATCGTAAACGAGGTATTCAAGGGAACCGTATAGATCGGGCTTGTTTTCCCTGAGCCACAGTAAAATGTCTCGTGCAAGAATTCCCCTTCCCGCGCCGAGTTCAAGTATCCTCGGAATATCAAAGGATTCAAGAAGGGGAGCCGCAAATCCTGCAACTGCCTCTCCGAAAGCTCTGTCAAGCTCCGGTGCGGTAAAGAAGTCCCCCAGCGAAGAGAACTTCTCTGAAGGGGATGAATAGTACTCCCTAACCTTTCGTGCCATATAATCCCTGAAGCTTTCCAAGGGAGTTTAATTCTATCAAAACCGCAGTCTCATCACAGGAGGGGAATTTAACACAGTTCACGCAATCGCTCCATACCTTTTGGGGGAGCTGTGATTTGTCAACCTCGCTAAAGCCAAGAGAAGCAAAAAAATCCTTCTCATAGGTTAGAGAAAAGACCCTGCTCACGCCCAGCTCCCTTGCCTCTTCAATGCACGCCTCAACGAGCCTTCTCCCTATTCCCTCCCCCCTTCTTCCCTCCCTCACCGCAAGGCTCCTAATTTCCGCAAGGTCCTCCCATACTACCTGAAGTGCACAGCAGGCGATAATTTCACCCTCCTCCTCGTAAACCCAGAAGTCCCTGATACGCTCACAGATGGAGGCAAGGCTTCTGGGAAGTAGAATCCCCTTCTGATAGTAATCGCTGATCAGGGAGTGGATTGCCCTCGCATCCTTCAGAACCGCTTTCCTGATCATCACCTGCACTCCGTCCCTTCCCACACTTCGTCAAGAAGTAGATACTTCCGACCGTCTCTGACCATAGCAAGACTGTAGCCCTCCTCCCAGTCGTAGCAAACCCTTCCGCCGTCGGCGAAAAACTCAAAGGTCTCAAGCCTGACACCATCTCCTTCCCACACCTCCTTCACCGCGTATCCGTCCATTTCAACATCAGCGGACATCATGGTGAACGGGTTTATCTTTTCAAATAGGATTCTACTGAAATCCTCGCCCTCGATTTTCTTTACAAAAGCGTCTCTTCCATCCGGGTCGTTGTCGTAAAAGACCGTAAAGCTGAGATCCGGACATCTTACGGTAATCCTTCCCACCTCCCCGTAGGGGAGGTCGGTGATGCTACATGCCCCCACCCTTTTCTTCTCTGCATAGTAGGAACAGGACGCTACGAGCACAGAGAAAAGTGAGAGACTGATGATTTTAATCACCACAGTTATTTAATATATGCCCTACACTTTTGTATAATTCCATTGTTCCGGAGGGAAGAAATGTGGAGAGTGGTTTATACAGGAGAGAGGCCCCACAACGAGAACATGGCTCTGGACGAGGTGATGCTCCGCCTCAGGTCCGAAGGAAAGATTCCCAACACCATCAGATTCCTGAAGTTTAAACCCGAGTGCGTTCTCGTTGGTTTCCATCAGGCTGTGGAACAGGAGGTCAGGGAAGAGTACACATCGCGGGAAGGCATAGAGGTGGGAAGAAGGATCACCGGCGGTGGAGCAATATACTTTGACGAGTCCCAGTACGGATGGGAGGTCATTGCGAGCAGGGAAGACTTCGGAAATGCAAGCTACGAGGAAATTACCGCAACCATCTGCAGGGCGGCTTCCAAAGCCCTCCAGAAGCTCGGCATAAATGCCCAGTTCAGACCAAGAAACGACATTGAGGTTGATGGGAAAAAGATCTCCGGAACGGGCGGAGTCTTTGAGGGAAACGCATTCCTCTATCAGGGCACTGTTCTCGTTGACTTCAATGTTGAAAGGATGCTCAAGTCCCTCCAGATTCCCGTTGAGAAGCTAACATCAAAGGGAATAAAAGCTGCGGAAGACAGGGTCACCTGGCTCAAGAGGGAGCTGGGCAGGATTCCACAGCAGGATGAGGTCTTTGAGGCTTTTATAAAGGCTTTTGAGGAAGAGCTCGGAATTAAGGCAGAGTGGGGAGAACTGACGGAGGAGGAGATCAAAGGTCTTGAAGAAAGGAAGGATTACTTTAAAAGCGAGGAGTGGATTTACAACATCAAGAGAGCTCCAGAAGAAAGCGAAATGCTTTTCGGAATATACAGGTGCCCCGGAGGAACCTTCAGGGTTTCGGCTAAGGTTGATACCGAGAGAAACATTCTTCAGCAGGTGGTTATCAACGGCGACCTTTTTGTGAATCCAAAGAGAATCATTTACAACCTTGAGGCATACCTTAAGCACACTCCTATTCAGGAAGTAGAAAATAGGATCAGGGAGTTTTTCGGAGCAACCGCCTTTGAGAGTGTAAACCTCACACCTGACGATTTCGTTGAGGCAGTCATGTTTCCCCTCAGAAAGCTTGAGGCGGAGGATCTGGGCGTAAAAAAAAAGAACTGAATAAGATAATAGGAAGCATTGGTGGTTCCCTCAAAGAGAACATAAAAAAAGCCAAGGTTATGCTCCTCCCTTATTGTGCAAAACCCTCATGGTGTGATTATAGGCACACCGACGACTGCGGTGAGTGCGGAGGGTGTACCGTAGGGGATCTTTACAGAATGGCTTACGAGAGGGGTATGATTCCCATAACCATAACGAGCTTTGAGATGCTCAGAGACACGCTTCAGTGGTGTGCAGAAAACGGCTACACCTACATCGGACACTGCTGTTATGAGTTTTACGAAAAGAGGTACGAGATATTCAGAAAGGCAAAGGATTGGGGAGCAAACGGTGTTCTCATTGACATAATAGGAACAACCTGCTACGACCTCGGGGTTGAGGAGGAAGAAAGAGCCTATCACGGCGAGTTTCAAGTGGAGCTTGACCTTTTTGTTGAGGATTCTGAGAAGATCCTTTCCATCAAGGAGAAGGTGGAGGACAATCACAAACCAGAAAAAAAGGGAAGACCTGTTCCCGCAGAACCCCTCAAGAGCTTCCTGCCCGAATACTACAAAATACCCAAAACCGTATCTGGTCCCGAGGAGGACAGAACACGCCTCCCCATAATAAAAGAAAAGGATAAAAACATCGGGTTTATTAACGGTGATAAGGTAGATTACGACATCGCCCTTGAAAGGGCTATTGAGCTGGTCATAAACGCCAGCAAGCCGACGATAATAGTGGGTCCTCTGGTTCTTTGGAGCTGGAGTGAGGAGTCAAGAAGAAAGGCGGAGCTCGTCAGGAAGTTAAAAGAATTGATTCCTCGGCTCAACATCCATGTTCTTCCCGATTACAGACCCAAAAACAAAAACTTTGACCCTGCAAGGGAAGTTGACCCGCCAAACCCTCACATATCCATACTCCACGGAAGGCACGACCTTACTCTGATGATAGGCGTCCACTGCTACAGAACAGACTTTGTGATACGACTTTTGAAAAAGCACACTCAAACCAAGATAATTACCCTCTGCAACCTTTACGGTCACCCCGATGCGGATGTTTCCCTGAGCGGAATGAATCCCGAGAAGCTTGAGAGGTTCGTGGACAGTCTTAGCCCGGTGAGTAGCTAAAAGATATCCTTAAGGTTCACCTTAAAGCCTTTAATTACCATTGAGGAAACGGCTCCTTTCTGCCCTTCAAGGCACGCCTCGTCAACAACCCTGTAAGAGTTTCCCTCAAGGTACAGAACCTCAACGCATTTCATGTCGGGATAAACTATCCAGAATTCCCTGACACCGAATCTCTCGTAGATCTTCATCTTTCTGACGGTGTCCCTGCTCAGGGTGGATGGAGAAACTATCTCAACCACCAGATCGGGAGCACCCATTATAGCTCGCTCCTGTATGATTTTTTTCCTTTCTTTGCAAACGTACACAATATCGGGCTGGAGAACGTTGTACTCGTCAAATACAACATCAATGGGAGCATCGTAAACAACGCCGAGCCTTTTCCTCTTGACATAGCTCCACATTAAATACTCAAGATTCCTGGAAATGTCCTGATGGTAGGTTCCGGGTGCTGGTGCCATCATCAGCTCCCCCTCCAGAACTTCGTATCTCTTATCGTCTTCAATCATCAGGTAGTCCTCATAAGTCCAGAGCTTTTCTTTAGTCTGCATACTAAAAATTTAAACCAAAAGGGCAATTCTATATACGAGAAAGGACAGGAGCCATGCAGTTATAAAGCTGTAGCCCAGAAAGGCGAAGGCTCTCTTTTTGCCCAACTCCCTCATCATGACGGCAAAGGTGCCGAGGCACGAAGTATAAATAAGGATAAAGACCATAAAAGAAAGGGCTGAGGCGGCGGAGAAGTCCTCTTTAATCAGATTCTTAAGGGTCCTCTCCTCCCCTTCCTCTTCAACCTCAAGGCTCTTGACCGAGATAGTTGCAAGGGAAAGCACAGCATCTTTAAAGGCACCTCCGAGCATGTAAACCTGTTCCTTAAGCTCCTCCGAGAATACGAAATCCTCCGCCTCACCGCCGGTAATCCCCTCCGACGCCTTGTAAATAGTTCCCATGGAGCTAATTACGATCTCCCTCGCCAGAAAGGCAGGGATCAGGGATGTAGTTGCCCTCCAGTCTCCCAGACCTATGGGTTCAAATACGGGCACTATTGCCCTCCCGATGTACCCCGCAAAGCTCTCTGAGGGATTCTTGACACCGGGTGGAAGGTTAAGAAGTGCCCAGATAAGAACGGAGGCTCCAAATATGAGGGTGCCAGCCCTGTAAAGAAAGTCCTTAACATGAGCCCAAGTTATAAATAACAGTGTCCTTAAAGATGGGAATCTGTATGGTGGAATCTCCATTATAAAGTGGGACATCCTTCCCCTAAAGGCGGTTTTGCGCAGTAAAAACGCAGTAGCGATTGCCACGAGGATTCCCAGCAAATAGAGAAAGGTAAGGATGAGTGCTCCCTTTTCCCTGAAGAAAATTGAGATAAAGAAGGCGTAAACAACCAGCCTCGCGGGACAGCTCATAAAGGGGATCATGGCAATGACGAGCATCTTGTCCCTGTAGGAGTCAATTGTTCTGGTAGCTATAATGGCGGGAACATTACAGCCAAAGCCCATTATCAGAGGAATCACGCTCCTTCCGTGGAGACCTATCCTGTGCATGAACCTGTCCATCATGAAGGCTACGCGGGGAATGTAGCCCGACATCTCAAGGAGCGTTATAAAAAAGTAAAGAGCACCTATGAGGGGAACAAAGGTAAGAACGAACCCGACTCCTCCGATAAGCGCCTCAGAAAAGAATCTTCCAAGTATTTGCGGAAGTCCCGCGTTTAAAATTAACCACTGAACCCAGGGTCCCAGAAAACCGCTCATAAAACCGTCAATCCAGTCAACGAAGGGAGATGAAAGGTCAAAGGAGAGCTTGAAGGTCAGATAAATTACCCCGATCATGATGATGAACCCTGAAAATGGGTGCAGGACTATACGGTCTATTCTGTCCGTCAGGCTAAGAGTTAACCCCTCCTGTGCCTTAACCACCTCTTTTGTGAGACCCTTGACGAGTGAGGTCCTCTCTCCGTCAATAACCTCAAAGGGCTCCTTACCCTCAAGAGATTTAAGACTCTTTCTCAAGTCTTCAAAACGCCTGTTGCTCAGAAGTTCTTTAACGAGCCTGTGTTTTGTAGGCTTCTCGGAAGCAAGTATATTGGAAAGCCTGTGAAGAACCTTTTCAACATTTTCACTGTAGATGAGGGGAGAGGGTTTTTTCTTCCGTTCATAAAGCTCAACCACTGCGGGGATTATCTTTTTCACACCCTCTCCCGTCCTTCCCACCGTCTCAATAACCTTTACGCCCAGGACCTCCTCAAGTCTTCCGATGTTCAATTCCATACCCTGCTTCCTCGCTTCATCCATCATGTTCAGAAGGAGGAGAGTGGGCTTTTCAAATTCAAGGAGCTCAATGGTGAGATTAAGATTCCTCTCAAAGTTAGGCGTCTCAATAACATTAACGATTACATCTGGGTCCTCTTTTTCAAGAAACCTGACCGCAATCCTCTCGTCATCCGAGATTGCCTCAAGGGTGTATATTCCGGGAAGGTCAACGAAGTGGATGTCATAACCGCGGTACTTTATAACCGCTTCCTTTTTTTCTACGGTGACGCCGGGCCAGTTCCCTACCTTGAGAGATGTGCCCGCTATGTGATTGAGAATCGTGGTTTTACCTACATTGGGATTTCCCGCTAAGGCTACAAGGATCCTTTTAGTTGACATTGAGTTTCAAAATTGTTATTGATCAGGCAACCTCTATAAAACCTGCAATTTCTTTGTCAATTATCAGTCTTGAACCGTTCAGCCTCAATAGTATAACCCTTCCGTTTTTTAAAAGAACCTGACCTGAAGCTCCCTCCCTAAGACCCATGGCGGAAAGCTTGCGAAGGATAGGTTTTTCTTTATCCTTGATTGACTTTACTTTGAAGCTCTTTCCGAGTTCAAGACTGTCTATTCTCATCTTCCCTTCTCCTTTGTTGATATTAAGATACAATCTCAAAATTGGAGTGTCAAGGGGGAGTTCAATCGATCGTATAGCCGAAGCCCCTGATGAGTTCGGGTCTTGACCTCCAGCCCTCCTTTACCCTGACCCACAGCTCAAGATAAACCTTTCTTCCCGTTATTATCTGAAGCTCCTCTCTTGCGAGTTTTCCTATTTCCCTGAGCCTCCTTCCCTTTTTTCCGATGATGATTGGTTTAAGGTTCTCCCTGTCAACGATTATCTCACCTCTTATTACAAGAACCTCGGGGTCAGCATCCCCGTCCTTTATTTCCGTAACCGCTACCGCTACGGATGTGGGAACCTCTTCCTTGGTGAGCATCATCACCTTTTCTCTTATTATTTCGGCGGAGAGAAGCCTGAGGGGAAGGTCGGTCATCATGTCCTCCGGAAAGAGGGGGTCGCCCTCAGGAAGATGCTTTAAAAGGACCCTCTCAAGCTCTTCAAGGTTTGAACCCTTGAGGGCGCTCACCGGCACAACCTCCGTGAATTCCGGATGGGATGAGGTTATTTGCTCAATCATCGGGAGTACCTCCTCCGGTCTCGGGAGGCAATCAATTTTGTTGATAACGAGAATTACGGGCTTTGAGGGGGCGTGTTCCTTCACGAACTTCTGATAAACTTCCTCATCCCTCTTTCTCCATCCCTCTGAGGCATCAATAATAAAGAGGATAAGGTCAGCGTCCTGGAGGCTCTGCACCGCCATCCTGACCATAGCCCTTCCCAGCTGATCCGACTCCTTTGGCTTGTAGATTCCCGGGGTATCAAGAAAGACCACCTGAGCCTCACCGGGAATGGTTTTAACTCCGAGCACCCTTATCCTCGTGGTACCGGGTTTTGAGGTTACTATGGATACCTTCCTGCCGATCAGATTGTTCAGCAGAGTTGACTTTCCCACATTGGGTTTTCCCACGATGGCTACATAGCCGACCTTCAAAGGCTCTTTACCTCCTTAATAAACTTTTCAACCTTGGCGGGGTCTTTAATTCCCGGTGATAGCTCCACCCCAGAAGAAACATCCGCACAGTAAGGCTTTACCCTCATACAGGCCTCCCTCACATTTTCTGGCTTGAGCCCTCCCGATAGAAATATTCTCCATCCATCGGCACTTAAACCTTTGATAAGGTCCCAGTTAAAGGTTTTTCCCGTACCGCCGAAGGCGGTGGGTGAGAAGGAATCAAATAAAATTCCGTGAGCCTCCTTCCACTCCTCCTCAATGCGTGGTGGGGTGTCCTTAATTCTGAATGCTTTGATAACCCTGTGGATTCCGACCTTTCTTGCAAATTCAACCCTTTCCTCTCCGTGGAGC
>JALSHX010000243.1 GCA_026982025.1 Aquificaceae bacterium
TCAGTGGGTTGTGACCGCTTACATGATAGCTGCCGCGGTTGCCCTTCCCATGCTTGAGTGGCTTGAAAAGATAACGGGTCTCAAGGCAATGTACATAGCGGGTATTTTCCTTTTTACCCTTTCCAGCTACCTATGCGGGATTTCAACGGAACTCTACCAGATGATCATTTTCCGTTCAATTCAGGGCTTTGCTGAGGCACTGATTATGGTATCCGCTCAGGCAATTCTCTTCTCCATGTTTCCGGAGGAGGAGAGGGGTTTTGCCATGGGGCTCTTCGGTCTGGGTGTATCCTTCGCTCCCGCAATAGGACCAACACTCGGAGGATGGCTGACGGAACACATAAGCTGGAACTGGATATTTTTCATAAATGTACCTGTCGGGACCCTCCTTACGGTTGCATCAATTTTTCTCCTCAAGGAAGTTAGCATGAAGAGGGAGGTCCTACCCTTTAACTTCTTTTCCTTCTTTTTCATATCCGTTGCGACCGTAAGCACCCTTGTAGTTCTTTCCAAGGGTCAGCAGTACGGCTGGTTTTCGTCAAATTTCATTGCTTTCCTGACGGTTGTTGCGGTTGCGGGTTACCTTCTATACTTTCTCGGCGAGGGCTTCTCAAAGGTTAAACTCCTTGACCTGAAAATTTTCAGGGAAACGGAGTTTACGGTTGCCTTCCTGATCTTCCTCTTTGTTCTTGGCTTTTCTATGTATGCCCTCTTTTACGCCCTTCCACTCTACTTTGAGATACTCAAAGGTCTCAGCACTTTCACCACCGGTATATTACTTTTGCCCTTCGCCGTTTCAATAGCTGTATTTTCGGTGGTTGCCGGGGCAATGAGTGACCGCTGGAGTGTGGGAGGAACGCTCTTTATAGCTGTTGTATTTTATCTGGGTTCGGTGGTTTTTCTGCTTAGGCACCTTGATCTCTATACACCGAAGTGGACAGCGTCAATGGAGATCGTGGTAATGGGAGCGGGGATGGGCCTTTTCTTTGCACCCGTCACAATGCTGGCACTGAGGGGCAGGGAGGAAAAAACTATCCTGATAATCAGCCTGCTTGATTACATAAGGTTTATAGGCGGATCCTTCGGGACCGCTATTGCCACAAATGTTATAAAAGGTAACACCGCCTTCCACTACGATGAGATTTCTTCCATCCAAGCTCAGAACTATCACTTTGTTAAAGATTCCATTGAATCCCTTGCTGGCAATTACCTCGCCACTTCCTTTTTACCGGAGGAAGCTCTGATCAAGGCTTACTACTCCGCGGGATCCCTTCAGTCAAAACTTGCCCTCTCCTATGCATTTCAGGACCTTTTTGTCTGGAGCGGAGTCTTTGCTCTTGTGGGGCTTCTGCCCATGGTATTCCTGTTTAAGAAGTGGGTTTATAATAGAAACGGCGGTGCTGAGGCTTCTAACGCTCATTCTGCTGTCACTGAGTAATCTGCTTGCATCACCCGTTGCACTGATAAACGACAGGGTAGTATCCCGGGAGGAGTTTAACCTCGTATTTGACCTCTACTGGAAGGAAATTCTCCACCTTTCCCCGAAAAAGCCCACGATAAGGGATAAGGAGCTTTTTCTTCTTGAGTACATCAAGGGTGAGATCCTTGAAGATGTTGCAAAGGAGATGGGAATAGTCGTTACGGATGAGGAGATTGATGAGAGACTCAGACTTTGGGGAAGAAATCCCTCTGCAAATCCTCTCATAAGGGACTTCGTGAGGAGGGAACTGCTTGCCCAGAGGGTTTCCGAGGTAGTAGCGGGAAGCATTTACATAAGCGAAGGAGAAATAAAAGCTTACTACATCCTTAATAGGAGAGAGTTTTTCTATCCCAAGCAGGTTAAACTCCTTCGGGTTGTTGTAGATGAGAAAAGGAGAGCAAAGAAGGTCAGGGAAATGCTGAAAAAAGGAATTATTCCCTCGGGTAAGGGCATAATCATAGGAAAGGAGAGGTGGTACTCCGTTCAATCCCTGCCAAGGAAGGTAAGGTCCCGCCTTTATCCGTACAAGAAAGGCAGGGTTACCCTGCCGATCAAGTACGACGGTAAGTACATAATACTTAAGGTTGTTGATACGAGGAAGTCAGGCATACTTCCCCTTGAGATGGTTCGCGATCAGGTAAGGCTGAAACTGCTAAAAAGAAAAAGAGAGGAGGTTTTCAGACAATGGTTTCAGGAAGTATTGCAAAGCTATCGGTTAGAGCTTTATCCCGAAAACTTGTAGTAATTTTGCTTCTTATCTGTCAAATTTCCTTCGGTGAACTCATTGACAGGGTCATTGCAAATGTAAACGGTGAGCCAGTTCTTGAAAGTGAGCTGAGGCTGGCAAGGGACTTTTTTGGTATTAAGGATGAAAAGGAGCTTTACGAGGTTCTCATTGAAAAGCATCTCATTGCGGAGTTTATCAAGGGAAAAGGTATGACCATTCCCGAAGATTATCTTGAGCGGGTGGTAAAAGACCTTGCTGAGGGCAACAACAAGACGGTAAGTGAACTTTACGATGAACTCTACCGCGAGGGTTTTACCCCGGAGGACCTAAAACACTTACTCAGACTTGAGATTTATTCAACGCTATTATTCAAAGAATACCTTCTTCAAAGGGTTGAGGTTTCAGAGCTGGAAATTGAACTTGAAAGGCTCAGGAAAGGGGAGGTAAAGTACAGAAAGGAGCTTCAGCTCCTTGTTGTGGAAAAGGAAAAGAAAGACGAAGTGTTGAAGTTGATTTCAAAGTACGGTTCTGACATTGAAAAGGTTTCAAAGGAGCTGGGTAAATCTCCGGAGAAGATTGTTGTTGAGAGGGGGGAGCTGGTGGAGAGTCTTGACGAGGAAGTCTGGAGGGTTAAGGAGGGTGAACTTGCCGTGGGAGAGGATGAGGAGCACATCTACCTTGCAAAGGTTGTAAGAACTATCAGGACCTACAGCGGCAGGAGTGAGGAGGAAATTCGCAACGAGCTTCTTCAGAAAAAGCTCGCCACGCTTAGGGAAGAGGTCCTTGAAAAAATCAGGAAGGAGTTTTTCGTGGAGAAGCTAATTTGAGTTCAACTTTTGGGAACTTCGGAAACAACCGAGTAGCTTACCCTCCGTCCGAAGATCTTTTCTATCATGTTGGGCAGGTTTTGAGAGTCGTCCGTGAAGTTAAGGTAGGTTCTGCCTTCTCCACCGTCCTTGACGAAGGGCAGGATCTCCTTTGCAACAGCTTCCGATGAGTCTATGACCGCAATACCCTTGAGATAGGAGGAGATAACCTTTTTAAGAAGAGGATAGTGTGTGCACCCGAGGATGAGGGTGTCAACTTCTTTATCCTTAAATTCCTTAAGGCAATCTTCTACTATTATTTCAGCCACAGGTCCTTCCGTTATTCCCTCTTCAACGAGGGGTACAAAAAGGGGACAGGGCTTTGAGATTACGGAAACGCCGTGCTGTTTGAGGTAATTCTGGTATGTTCCGCTGTTTATCGTTGCCCTCGTTCCTATAACTCCCACCCTTCCGCGGGTTCTTTCAAGAGCGGTTTTCACACCCGGCTCAACTACGCCGACTACGGGAACTGGAAGCTCCTCCATAAGTTTTTCTGTTGCGTAGGAACTTGCCGTATTACATGCGATTACAAGCAGATCAACCTCTTTGCTCATGAGAAACTCAGCACACTCAAGGCTGTACCGTATTACGGTTTCTTTTGAGCGGGTCCCGTAGGGAACCCTGGCGGTATCACCGAGGTAATACAAATCCGCATCTTTGTACTTCTCCCTTATTGCCCTGAGTACAGTTAACCCTCCCACTCCCGAATCAAAAACCCCTATCCTCAACTCAGCCTTCTCCCGAATTTTCTATAATTTTAGGTCCACATGGAAAAAATTTCTCAGTGGAAAAAGAGAATTGAGGAGAGGATAAGGGAAGTTTTCAAGCCAGAAGGTCCTCCTCTCTTGAAGTCCGCTATGGCTTACTACCTTTTTCAGGAAGGGAAAAGGATCAGACCTCTTTTTACCGTTTCTGTGACCCAAGCTCTGGGAGGTGAGGTGGAAGATGCAATTACGGTGGGAGCGTGCATTGAAATGATCCACAACTACTCCCTGATTCACGATGACCTTCCTGCCATGGACAACGATGACTTCAGGAGAGGTCAGCCCTCTTGCCATAAAAAATTCGGCGAGGCTATTGCCATACTTGCAGGGGATGCACTTTTAACCTACGCCTTTGAGGTGCTTTCCGATAGGAAAAACTACAGCAGTTTAAAGGAAGACCAGATCATAGGGATTATCAGGATTCTTTCTCAGAGGTCGGGTTCGGGAGGAATGGTGGGCGGTCAGGTCCTTGACATAGAAAGGAAGGAGCCATCATACAAGGTCAACCTGCTTAAAACCGCCGCCCTTTTTGAGGCGTGTTTTCTGTGCGGTGGAATTATTTCGGAAGCTTATGACATGCTGAAGGATCTTTCCGAGATCGGACGGGATGTGGGCCTTCTTTTTCAGATGGTCGATGACATCATAGACAGGGACGGCTTCTGGCAGGAGGTGGGAGACGAGGAGTCAAGAAGGAAAGGTGAGGAGCTGGGTGAGTTAACTCTGGAGAAAATTAAAAAACTCTTCGGCAAAAGGGGGGAAGAAGTTTCTTATCTTACCCGTTTAATTATTGGAAGAATTACTGAATGAGCTCACCCATCTTGAATATGGGCATGTACAGACCGATCATAATACCGCCGATAATTCCTCCGAGAACCACGATAAGCATCGGCTCAATTAATGAGATGAGACCTTCCACCGTTCTGTCAACCTCGTCTTCATAAAACCTCGCTATGGTATCAAGCATCTCGTCAAGCCTTCCCGTTTCTTCACCCACCTTCACCATTGCAACTATGAGTTTGGGGAAAACTCCGGTCTTCTCCATGGAGCTCCACATGGTTTGACCTTCTGTCACTTCCTTCTGGACCCTCTCCACATTTTCCTGAATTACAACGTTACCAGCCACCTTCCCCGAAATCTCAAGAGCCCTTTCTATTGATACACCGCTTGCAAACATAGTAGCCATGGTTCTTGAGAACTTCGCCATAGCACTTTTAACGACGAGATCTCCGAATTTTGGCATCTTCAACATAAACTTGTGTACACCCTTTTTGAAGGTGTAATTCCTCCTGTAGAGGAACCTGAATGCAACCACGAAAACAAGAACGCCCACGATAATTGATAGAATGTTGTTTCTGAGCCCATCGGAGAGTTTAATGAGTATTTGTGTTGCAACGGGAAGTTCTCCTCCGAAGCCCCTGTAAATGCTCGCAAAGGTGGGTACGAGGAAGTAGAGAATACCTCCAACAATGAGGGTTGCAATGACCAGAACGAAGATGGGATAGAAGGAGGCGCTTTTTATTTTGCTTTTGATCATGGCTATTTTTTCGTAGTACTCGGAGGCTCTAAGAAGTGCCCTGTCAAGCTCTCCAGTTTCTTCACCCACCGCCACGAGATTAACAACCAGTTCGGGAAATACGTTAATCCTCTCCTGCATAGAATTTGATAGGGACATACCCTCGCTAACATCCTTGGCAACTTCGGACACAGCGTCCGCCAGCTTCTTATTCGGCATTTGGTCCGCCACTATTTCAAGTGCGTCAATTATGCCCACTCCCGCGTTGACCATTGCACCGAGCTGTCTTGTGAAGAGGGCGATGTCAGAGTCGCCTACCTTACCTCCGAGAATTGCTATCTGTCTCTTTTTCTTTTCCTTCTTCTCGTCGGGCTCTGCCTTTTTTTCGTAAACCGGATCAGCATTTATGAAGTGCAGTCCTTTTTCTCGTACCTTTTCCATAAGGTCGTTGAAGCTTGGGGCTTCAATCACATCTTCAACAATTTCTCCGCTCTCGTTGTAAGCTTTGAACCTATACTTAGGCATCCCCTACCCTCTTCTCGTTGAACCCACCATCCTCTCCATTTCTTTTATATCGGGAGAAGCTCTCATTGCTTCATCAAGGGTGATGAAGCCCGACTTATAGAGCCTGAAGAGGCTCTGATTCATTGTTTGCATTCCGCTCTCGAGCTGACCGCTCTGCATGAGGGAGTATATCTGCTGGAGTTTGTTTTCCCTGATAAGGTTTCTTATTCCCGCATTGGGGATGAGGAGCTCATAAGAGAGCACTCTGCCACCCCCGACCTTGGGAAGAAGCCTCTGTGAAATCACACCCTGAAGGGTAAAGGAGAGCTGAACCCTAATCTGTTCCTGCTGTTCCGCCGGGAAGATGTCAACTATCCTCGTTATTGTTGATATTGCGGTGTTTGTGTGTAGTGTTCCGAAAACGAGGTGTCCTGTTTCTGCAGCCCTCAGAGCGGTTTCAATGGTTTCTCTGTCCCTCATCTCTCCCACGAGTATGACATCCGGGTCTTCCCTGAGAGCTGCTCTAAGGGCTTCCGCAAAGGAGTAAACATCCTGATCTATCTCCCTCTGGTTTACTATGCTCTGCCTGTGATGGAAAATGTACTCAACCGGGTCTTCAATTGTAATTATGTGGTGGGGGAAGTTTTCATTTATGTAGTTGATCATTGCCGCAAGGGTCGTTGACTTACCTGAACCCGTGGGACCTGTAACGAGGACGAGACCCATCTTTTTGTGGCACAGCTCAAGGATCTTTTCGCTCAATCCCAGCTCGTTAACCGTCCTTATTTTATAAGGGAGTCTTCTGAAGGCGGAGGCCACAGAGCCCCTCTGATAAAAAACATTTGCTCTGAACCTTCCGAGGTCCTTAACGCCGAATGAAAAGTCAACCTGACCCCTTTCTTCAAGATTCTTTCTGTGTTTTTCTGACATGACTGAGTAGGCAAGTTTCTGGGTCATGTCGGGAGTCAGAACGGGAAAATCGCTCAAAAACTGTATCTTCCCGTCAACCCTAACAGCAGGTCTTGCCCCCGATGTGATGTGAATATCGCTGGCATCCATGTGCACAGCTCTTTGAATGACATCAATCAAACGGACTTCTCTTGTTTGAACTTCCACCACTTACCCTCCTTATTCATTCAAAAATATATCAGAGCTTTTTTCTTGTCAAAAGACCTTTTTAGACCTACTTTATATGACATGAATGTCATAAAGTATGTCCCAAAGATTTATGTGGGTGTTGAGTGGTTCGGTTTTGAAAGGATACTTGAGAGCCTTGAGATTCCTCCCGAATGCGGAGCACTTGCAACATTCACGGGAATTCCCAGAAGGGCTCCGGAGGACGGAGATGTAGAGTACTTAGAGTATGAGGCATATCCGGAAATGGCTCTTAAAGTTATGGGCAGGATCAGAGAGGATGCAATAAAGAAGTACGGTGTAAAGGAGCTGATCATCCATCACAGAACAGGGGTAGTGCCCGTAGGCGAGCCTTCCTTTCTGGTCGTTGCCCTCGGCGGACACAGGGAGGAGACATTCTTGGCTCTGAGGTACGCCGTTGATAGGACCAAGGAGGAGGCGCCTATCTGGAAGAAGGAGGTTTTCCGGGACAGGAGTTCAAGGTGGAAAAGGGGAGATGAGATCGTTAAGGGATAAGCTGGGAAGACCTCTCAGGTCCTTGAGGGTTTCCGTAACGGACCGATGCAACTTCAGATGCTTTTACTGTATGCCCGGGGATGGGGAGTTTACCTTCTTGCCGAGAAAAGAACTGCTGTCTTATGAGGAAATAGTAAGGTTGGTAAGGATATTTGCGTCCCTCGGGGTTGAAAAAGTGAGGATTACGGGGGGAGAACCCCTCCTCAGGAAGGAGCTGGACAAACTTATTGAGTCAATCTCGTCAATCCCGGCAATAAGGGACCTTGCTCTGACAACAAACGGCTACAAGCTTCCGGAGATGGCTTACAGACTGAGGGAGGCTGGTCTGAAGAGGATCACCGTGAGCCTGAACACCCTGAGGGGGGACAGGTTCAGGGCTATTTCCGGTTCTGGTTTTGATGTGGACAGGGTTATTGAAGGAATTGAGATTGCCCTAAAGGCGGGTTTTGAGGAAGTTAAGCTGAACGCGGTTATCGTTAGGGGTGTTAACGAAGATGAGATTATTGATCTTGCAAAATTTGCGAGAGAAAAGGGGATTTACCTGAGGTTTATTGAATTCATGGATGTTGGAACGCTAAACCGCTGGGATCTGCAAAGTGTTTTCTCCGCAGATGAGATCCTTGAGGTTATGAAAAAGGAGTTTGAATTTTTAAGTGAGGGGAGAGCTAAGGGAGAAACCTCCCTTAACTTCAGATACACGGACATGGATCTCGGATTTGGCATCATAGCTTCTATAACGAGACCCTTTTGTGGCGACTGCTCCCGTATCAGGCTTTCTGCTGACGGACACCTGTACACTTGTCTGTTTTCCTCAAGCGGATTTAATATAAAGAGGTATGTGAGGGGGGGTTGCTCGGATGGGCGAATTGCCCGAATCATTTATAAGCTTTGGGCAGGGAGGGAAGACAGATACTCCGAAGTCAGATTTGAAAAGCTTTCGGGAGAATCACCTTCCTTCTCCAAGGTTGAGATGTTCCGAATTGGTGGTTAGAAATTCAGAAAACCTTGCATTCCATTTTCTCCTGATTTATGATATATGTCATCTTTAAGGAGGGACTGAGATGGCACAGGGAGCAGTGCATCACGGGGCACACCACGAGGTCAGCATCTGGCCTCTGCCTGTTGGATTTGGTACCCTTCTGGTTCCGCTCGCCATAACCATGTACTTCCATTACGGGTGGCAGATGGCGGGTCTCATTACGGGAGGTATTTCCCTCGTCCTTATTCTTATCGGTGCTGCGGGATGGGCTAATGAACATTTTTCAAAGGAAGGAGACTTCGGCTTTGGTTCGCTGGGGACATTCTCTTTCCTCGTCTCGGAGATAGTTATTTTCGGAACTCTCTTCTCCGCCTTCTGGATGGCCCGTGCTACTCATGCGGATGAGTGGACCGGTTGGGTACCGGAAGGTGTAAGCCTCGGAATGGCAGGTATACTCACCCTAATTCTTTGGGCTTCAAGCTTCACCATCTACAAAGCTGAAGTGGTCCTTGAGGAAGAAGGAGACACCGGAAAGGCTCTTATGTGGACCTTTCTCACCTTCGTTCTGGGTTCTCTGTTTGTTGTCTTGCACGTCAATGAATGGATGCACCTATGGGCGGGGGGATTTACCCTCAGCTCAAACATGTACGGAACAGGTTTTTACTCCCTGACGGGGCTTCACACATCGCACGTTCTTGTGGGGCTACTTGCCCAGCTCTATGTAATGTGGCTCCTTCTTTCGGGAAAGATGAACAAGGAAAAGCCTACGCTCCTGAAGGGAGTTTCGGTGTACTGGCACTTTGTTGATGTTATGTGGATGCTCGTTGCCGGAACCGCGTATCTGGTGGGGAGCACCGCAATATGAAAATTCTCTTTGCCCTTTTACTTCTTGCAGGGGCGGTTCTGGGAAACATAATGGGGACATACAGAGCGGGGAAAAAGGACTTCTTTGATCCCGAGCTTCTCAAGATAGACGAGGGCAAGTACATAGGTGGTTTCGTTGCAAATGTTCCTCTGAGGTTGTCGGACGGCAGAACTGTTGAACTATACGAACTCCTGAAGGAGAGGCCAACGATTCTTGTTTTTTCCTATTACACCTGCGAAGGTTCCTGTCCCATCAGGGTTGATAACCTCAAGAAGGTTCTTGATTCTTCCAGCACTTTACAGAGAAGAGACTTTAACGTCCTTGTGGTTTCCTTTGACAAACGGGATACTCCTGATACCATGAAATCTTTTATGGCAAAGCGTGAACCATTTACAAAGCACTGGAAGTTTGCAATTCTTGACCCCCAATCCATTGACAGGTTAACGATGAGTACTGGCTTTAAGTTCTTTTACTCCGAGAGGGACAGAACCTTCGTTCATACAAGTGCGTACATCTTTCTTTCACCGGACGGTAAGATTACGAGGTATCTTTTCGGAATCAAACCAAAAGAGAAGGACCTCAGGATCGCCCTTGCTGAGGCCGAGGGTGGAAAGGTCAGCCTGAGCTCTGTTGTGGACCTTGCCCTGCTGGTGTGCTATACCTATGATCCGAGCAGGAGTTCGTTTGTTATTAATCCCACAATTATCTTCGGCGGAATAGGGTTTGCCATCCTCGGTTCAATAGCAATCTTTGCCTTTGTATCTAATAGGCTTTCAAGAAGGGAGGTGCAGTGATGGATCAGGTATTTGCCTATCCGGCAAACTGGTGGAATGAAGCGGTGACGGTGTGGCTTGTGGTAGCGGTGGTAATTTATGTGGTTACCGCCATTCCCGGATTGTACTTTATTGCAAAGTACAGGTTCATTCCGGGAGAGAGGGAGGTAGGCGATCAGGAAAAGCACGGACACTGGGGTCTTGAGGCTCTCTGGACAATCGTTCCCACCATCATAGTGCTTGTTCTTGCCACTTACTCCTTTGCTGTCTTTCAAAAGCAGAGAAACGCACCGAAGGATGCAATGACCATCAAGGTTACGGGATTTATGTGGGGCTGGCAGGTTGAGTACCTTGATGATGCGGGGAACACGGTTAAAACTGTTGTAACCGCGTACAACCCGGAAAGCTACGATGTGCCGGAAGAGCAAAAGATAGTTGTGCCGGCTGGTAAACCAGTGAAGGCTTTATTAACCTCCCTTGATGTGATTCACGCCTTTTATGTTATGCCCGCAAAGATCGTTGAGGATGCTGTACCGGGAAGGATAACCCACCTGTGGTTTCAAATCAATAAACCCGGCGAATACTGGATCTTCTGCAGGGAGTTCTGCGGGACGGGGCACTCCCACATGTTTGCCAAGCTGAAGGTCGTACCCCCCGAACAGTTTGCTATCTGGCTTAAAGGTGATCAAAAGCTTGCAGAAAAGTCGGTTGAAATAAATGGGGGACAAGACCTTTAAGGAGGTTGTGAGATGAGAGAAGCTGTAATAGGAAAGAGCTGGTACTCAGCGGGTTTTCTTGAGTGGCTTTTTACCACTGACCATAAGAAGATCGGAATTATGTACTTTACCACGGGGCTTGTCTTCTTTCTCGTTGCGGGACTTTTCGGTCTTGCAATCAGAATTGAGCAGAACTCACCCGGATTCCAGCTGGTGAGCCCGGGATTCTACAACTACCTTCTGACAGGACACGGCGCTGTAATGCTCCTGTGGTGGGCTATA
>JALSHX010000244.1 GCA_026982025.1 Aquificaceae bacterium
AGGGTCATTTCTCAAAATTAACCGTCTCAACTCCTAAAAGGTGGACATACTGGAGCTGTGTTCTTGTGAGAAGGTCAAGCACCGCCCGCTCATTCTTGGGATCCTCTATCACAATGGTAAGGACTTCCCTCCTTTTGCCCTCAGCCCTTATACCGCAAACAGGAGATTCTATCTGCTTGACCTCGTCCATAAGTATTTTGGGAAATACGCCCCTTTTAACATAGAGGATCAGATTGTAAACCCTCGTAACCCTCCTGTAGAAGTCCTGAAGTTCTCCGTACTCCTTGTCGTTATAATCAATGTACTTTTCCTTGAGCATGTTTATGGGATATCCGTAGGAATTAAGCTCGCCAAGAAGATCTGAGTCAACCCCCTTCCTTTGGAGCTCCCTGTCTATCTCCTTCACTCTCTTTTCCACCCTTTCAACATACTGGACATCCCTCCTGAATTCCGCCTCGGTAATCTGAGCAACTCCTGAAAGAAATGCTCCCATAATTAGCCCCGCACCCAACAAAAAACCCCACATTTCAGGATCACCTCCTCTATATAACTTTAATCCTGAGTCTCCCGAAGCCTCAACTTTTCCTTCCAGGCTGAAATTTTAAGAAGCGCCTCAAGAGGAGTAATATTTGCAACTTCAATGCCTTTTATTTCCCTAAGAATCTCGTGAGGTTTTGATGACGTTGAATGATTTTCTCCCCTTTGGTCGGAAACGGGTAATTTTCCGCCCAGATTTTTGAGAAATTCCCTCGCCCTCTTAACCACCTCCGTCGGAATTCCCGCCATCTTTGCCACCTCTATACCGAAACTGCTCTTTGCGACTCCCCGGGCGAGCCTGTACAGAAAGACCACCTTATCCCCATCCCCGGAAACCTCCATGTGAAAGTTCTTCACTCCTTCAACCTCTTTTTCAAGATCAGTCAATTCAAGAAAATGAGTTGCAACAACCGTCCTGCACCTCAGCCTGAGGGCGATGTACTCCACTATTGCCTTTGAAAGGGCAATTCCGTCGTAGGTTGAGGTTCCCCTCCCTATTTCGTCAAGTATAACGAGACTCCTCTCGGTTGCGAGGTTCAGGAGTGCAGAAACATCCAGCATTTCGTTCATAAAGGTTGAAACACCGAGGGCAAGCACATCACCCGATCCAATTCTGGTAAAGATTCCGTCCACTACACCTATTCTTGCCCTTTTTGCCGGAACAAAACTTCCCATGTGTGCAAGCAGGACAATAAGGGCTACCTGACGGCTGTAACTTGACTTACCTGCCATGTTGGGACCTGTGATTATGTGAATCCGTATGCCTTCATTCATCATCGTAGAGTTAGGGACATACCTTGCTGTAAACTCCTCAATAACCGGATGCCTTCCCTCTTCAATTTCAAGTGTGATGGAATTATCAACCTCGGGTCTTATCCACCCCTTTTGATGGGCGAGGTGTGCAAGGGATTGGACATAGTCTATTTCACCGACCGCCCTCGCCGTTCTTCCTATGCTCTCAACCCTTTCAAGGACTCTTTTTCTCAATTCCGTGTAGATCTCGTACTCAAGGTCCCTGATCCTCGCATGAGCGGAAAGGACCTTCTCCTCAAGTCGGGAAAGTTCGTCGGTAATAAAACGCTCCGCGTTGGTTAGGGTTTGACGCCTTTTAAAGTTAGCGGGAACAAGTCTTAGATTGGGTCTCGTCACCTCAATGTAGTATCCGATTACCCTGTTGAATCCCACCTTTAGGCTCTGAATCCCCGTTTCCCTCCTCAGTCTTTCCTCGTAATCCCTCAGTAATTTTTCACCGCTGTCTTTAATAAACCTCAGCTCATCAAGACCGCTGTTTACGCCAACCCTTATTAGACCTCCCTCTTTAACATGAACGGGTGGATTATCCACAAGCGTTCTGTCTATAAGAACAGCAACATCCTTAAGGTCTTCAATATCTTCCGAAAGTAGCTCAAAGTAGCCACCGAGATCCTTTACCTCCTCCTTGAGGTCCATAGACCTGAAGAGGGCGTTTTTTAGCTGGACAAGCTCACGCGGAGAAGCCATACCGCCGCTTATTTTTGATACGAGTCTCTCAAGGTCCCCCATTCCCTCAAGGATCTCCCTGATCCTCTCCCTTCTAACAGGGTCCTGAATTAGCTTCTCAACCGCATCCTGAACCTCCTTTATCCTTTCGGCGGACCTGTATGGGTTGAGCAGGTGAAACCTCAGCCTTCTTCTGCCCATACCCGTGAGGGTTCTATCAATTACTCCGAAAAGAGAGTGATCCTTTCTACCTTCCGAGCTTTCAATAACTTCAAGTCCCCTCACAGCCTTAAAGTCTATTCTCACGAACCCCTCGTCAACGAAGGGTTTCGGTTTTGATATGAAGGGCGTGAAAGACTTTTGAGTAAATTGGGCATACCTGTAAGCTCCTCCCAAAACGGGTATCAGGTCATCACTTTCAAAACCCAGAGCCCTTAAAGAAGGAACTCCGACAAATTCCTTTAAATCCTCTTCTCCCGATTCAAAGAAGTCTGCATCAAGCTCCGTTATTGCAACCCCGAGGGAGGAGAGCTTTTCCCTTTCAACATCCTCCCCCTTTTTAATGAGGAGTTCTCTGACCTGAAACTTTGTGATCAGGTCGTATATGTCCGAGCTCGCGGACTTTACGCCGAAAAAGTCTCCCACCGCGAGGTTTAGGTAGGCAAAAAGCCAGCCCTTGCCTCTCCTCATTGCACAGCCCAGACCCCTTGAATCCTTCTCAAAGTATGTACCGGGCGTTATTACCCTTGTTACCTCCCTCTTGACTATCCCCCTTCCCTTGGTTGCCTCTTCAATCTGCTCACATATTGCGACCCTGTATCCTTTTGATATGAGTCGGGAAATGTAGTTTTCCGCGGAGTGGTAAGGAACACCGCACATTGGAATCCTCTCCCTACCCTTACCTGCCGGTCTTGAGGTGAGGACGAGCCCCAGCTCCCTTGAGCCAACCACAGCGTCCTTGTAAAAAAGCTCGTAGAAATCCCCGAGTCTGAAGAAAAGAAGACAATACTCGTAAATCCCCTTAAAATGATGATACTGTGCAAGCATAGGAGTTAGGTCCTCTTTATCCTGAACCCTGCTCATTTGTGCCTCCCGAAGCTTATTACGGGCTCCGAATCCCTCAAGCGGGCAACCGCCTTTACCAGAGCCTCTCCAAAGCTCATAGCCTCCGCCTCGTATAGCTCAAGGGCTTCAAATAAAACTTCCTTTGATTCAATCTCAACCGGGAGCGTTCCCATCGCCTCCACAACCTCTTTAACCCTTTCCCTGTCTAGTCCGTAAACCCTTTCAAGGAGGTAAACCATCTCAACAACCACCATGCAAGGCACAAAGTAAACGGTCCCCTTTTTTAAAGCCTTTTCAACTAGAGATTCAAACCTTTTCACATACCCTTTCTTACCCTCAAGAAACCGTATAAAGGTGTCCGTTTCAAGGGTTCCTTCGTAACGAGTCACGGGCAATCTCCTCCTCCGCTATCCTTCTCATTTCTTCCGGATCCATACCCTTTGCTTTGATGCTTCCCTTGAGATCAAGAAAACTCTTTATCTTTCTGATATAAACCTCACCATCTTTCACTTCAAATACTATCGTATCTCCCTCTTTAATCTTGAGATACTCCCTTATCTTTTTTGGAATGGCTATCTGACCTCTTACGCTAACTCTTGCGGATAATCTCATACAAGATATTATAAGGATTTCTTAACCCGTGTCAAAATAAAGAACCTGTTGTGTTTACCCGACCCTTTCCGAAGTACCTGCCCCTCAAGGTGACAAACTGAATTATTTTTTTCAGGTTTCTGATCCCCCTCAGGTCCACGGGATCTTTAATGGGAGATTCTGACCTTCTTCTTATAATTTCCCGGGCGGTGGCGGGTCCTATACCCGGAACCCTTATGAGAGTTTCGTAATCCGCCGTGTTGATCTCAACGGGAAACAGATGGATGTTTTTTAAAGCCCACGCGGTTTTGGGATCCTGATCAAGGCGGAGGTTCCCGTCTTCAAAGACGAGTTCTCCCGCACTGAATCCGTAATTTTTTATGAGAAAGTCAGCCTGATATAGCCTGTGTTCCCTCAAGCGGGACTCAGCCTTTCTGTTTTCCATGGGCGTGTCCCTGACCGGAAAGAAGGCGCTGTAATACACCCTTGCGAGGCTTAGCCTTCTGTAGAAGTACTCGGTACCCTTGAGTATTTCCCTATCAGTCTCGTCTGAGGTGCCCACCATAACCTGTGTTATCTGGGTCTTATTCTTGTAATTTTTCAGAATCTTACTTATCTCCCTGATCTTGGGAACTATGTCTTTTCTGAGACTCTTGCTCCTCGCAATCCTCTTCAGCTTCTCCTCCGATGGAGCCTCAATGTTAATAGAAACCCTGTCAGCCACCTCAACGGCTTTCTCAAGGGTTTGGAGGCTGACGCCGGGCATCAGTTTGAGGTGCACATATCCTTTATAACCGTAGTTTTTCCTTAGAATCAAAACGGTGTCTATCATCTTTTCCATGGTTACTTCGGGATGTATAAAAATACCCGACGATAAGAACAAACCGCTGACCCTGCCTTTCTTGTAGAGTTCGTAAAAGCCCTTTGCAAGGTCTTCGGGCTCTATGTAAACCCTTGGAGTTGACTCCCTGTCCCTCCTGAAAACGCAGTAGTCACAATTCCTGTCGCAATAAGTTGACTGCATAATTTTAAGAAGGGGAGTCCTTCCCGAGGGAGTACAGGCGTGGTAAATGTGCCTCTTGAGGTCAGGATCCTTCTCGCACTCAAAAACCGAAAGCCTCGCGAGAAGCCTTATCTTCTTTTCCCGGTCCATTTACCCGTAATTTCTAATTATAAGCTCCCTGTGGTCAGACCTTGAATCACCCCTGCAGTTAATTGCTCTTAGAGCGCTGACGGACTCAACTACGAAGCCCCTGTAAAGCTCCCTAACAAACTCCGTGTCCGAGTTTGAAAGGAGAACCCTCACCCCCCTGCTGGTTAACCTCCTCACCTCCTCCCTGAGCATGATCTGGTCCTCCTCCCCGAATCCACCCGCCACATAGTCCGTAAAGCCGGCGGTCCTGCTGACGGGTGCGTAGGGCGGATCAAGATAGACAAAATCACCCTCCTCCGCCGATCTCAGAACCTCCCGGTAGTCACCGCCAAGGATTTTGACATCATTACTCCTCAGGTACTCGGAAACAGCCCTCAGATTATCCTCATCACATATTCTCGGGTTCTTATAGCTTCCGAAGGGAACATTAAACTCGCCCCTCCTGTTGACCCTGTATAGACCGTTGTAGCATGTTCTGTTGAGGTAGATAAATCTGCTTGCCCTCTTCACTGGATCAAGCTCCTCAGGGTTTACTGACCTGATTCTGTAGTAGTAATCCCTCTCGTTCCTGTGACTCTTGAGGTCCTCTATCAGTTCCTCCACCCTGTCCCTGACCACCGTGTAAGCATTTATCAGTTCGTAATTGAGATCGGAAATGACCGCCTTCGGCGGTGATAATTCAAAAAGGAGGGCTCCTCCTCCAACGAAAGGCTCGTAATAAGTCTTGAAATTCCCGGGTACTCTGCTGATGAGTTCTTTAAGGATCTGCCTCTTTCCCCCCGCCCACTTCACGAAGGGTCTGGGACGGTTCATCTGCCCATTATTATAAAATTAAGAGTGTGAAGAGACTTGAGGATTTGAGAAAGGAAATAGACAGGATTGACGAGGAGATCCTCAGTCTTCTCAACAAAAGAGCACTCCTCGCAAAAGAGATCGGTGAGCTGAAAAAGAAAAACAACCTCCAGGTGCACATTCCCGAGAGGGAGAGGGAAATCTTTGAAAGGGTAATTGAACTGAACAAAAAGAAGTTCTCCGAGTCATTCCCCACCGAAGCCCTCATCCATATCTACAGGGAGATCATTTCAGCCTGTCTCTCCCTTGAAAAACCCCTCAAAATAGCCTACCTGGGACCAAAAGCTACTTTTACCCATCAGGCGAGTCTGGAATTTTTCGGATTCTCCGCCCAGTACATACCCTGCTCAACAATAAGGGATGTTTTCCTTGAGGTGGAATCCGACAGGGCGGACTACGGAGTCGTTCCAGTTGAGAATACCATTGAGGGTGTGGTCAACTACACCCTTGACATGTTCCTTGAGAGCGACCTCAAGATTTCCGGAGAGGTGGTGATCCCTATAAACCTTCACCTTCTTTCCGCAGTTGAAGACCTATCCCATGTAAAAAAGGTTTACTCCCACAAGGTAGCTCTCGGACAGTGCAGGAAGTGGCTTGAAAAGAACCTTCCCGAGGCTATACTCATAGAAGCCGAAAGCACAGCCAAGGCCTGCGAGATAGCCCTTGAGGAGGAGGGTTCCTCCGCAATAGCAAGCGAGGTTGCCAGCTTCACCTACCACCTCAACATACTCGCAAGGAACATTCAGGAAAGCGGAGACAACTTTACGAGGTTTCTTGTGGTCTCCAAAAGGGACATGAATCCCACAGGTAAGGACAAAACGAGCCTCATATTCGCGGTCAGGGACGAGCCGGGAGCTCTCTACAGAGCCCTTGAAGTCTTCTACGAAAGCGGTATTAACCTTACCAAAATAGAATCAAGACCATCAAGGAGAAGGGCTTGGGATTATGTATTTTTCATTGACCTTGAGGGGCATGCCCGGGACAAAAAGGTTGCACAAACCCTCGGCAAGCTCAAGGAACGGACCCAGATGGTTAAAATTCTGGGATCTTACCCCAAAGCCCTCCTGAGCGAGTGATCAATAAATCATTCTTTCAATGTCCGCTATCACCGAATTTGCAGAAAATATCAGGGTCAGGTAATTGATAAGGGCATTTTCGTATGAGGTACGGGCGTTTAAAAGGTCTATCTGAGAGCCAACACCTTCCGCGTATCTTTCCGTTGCAAAACGCATTGATTCCCTCTCAGCCTCAAGGGTATCCTCCATGGCTCCTATCTCCTCCTTAAGGCTACTCAGTTCCTCAAGCAGGGAATCAAGTTTTGTTCTGAGATTGTTCCGGGTGTACCTCAGCTCCTCCACAGCCTTCTGGACCTCAATTCTTTCCTGCTGGGTTCTGGCTCTCCTCTTGAGCCCCTCAAAGATGACGAAGTCAAGCCTGAGACCGAAGCTGTATCCGCTCCTCGTATCCTCAACCAGCCTTCCAGCCTGAAAGTCTATTATGTTTCTAACCTCGTAATTGGCAAAGGCTCTAAGCTTGGGAAAGTAGTCCGCCGTCTTAAGATCAACAGCGGATTCCTGTGCCCTTATCTTCTGGCGGAGAACCTTTAGTGTTGAGTTGTTTTTCTCAAGGAGAATAACAGGATTTTCAGCGGAGAAGTTCTTGAGGATAAGCTTACCTCTTACCCTTATTTGCCCCTCAAGCCCCAGAAATCCCTTTAAAGCCTGCACAGCTTTTCGGTACTCGCTCCTTGCTCTGATCACCTGAGCCTTGGCACTCCTCATCATCGCCCTCGCCCTCACAAATTCGTGCCTCGGAACAATCCCCTTTTTGAACTTTTCCTCAACGAGCTTAAAGTACTCCTCCCAGTATCCAAGAGATTCCTCCTTTGTCTTGAGAATTTCCCTCCTCAGCAAAACTCCCCAGTAGAGCTTCTCAGCCTCAGCCCTCAGGCTTTTCTTGATGTCCTCAATGACCTTCTTTTGAAGAGCTCTGGTCCTTTTAGCTACCCTGAGTGCCATAAACACGCTCCGGTTGAAAATTTCCTGATTGAGCGTCAGGGTTGCAAGGTACTGATTCTCCGGAATAAAGGCGGAAATGTAATTTGGATCCCAGCGTATGTACTGGGCTGACAGGCCCAAGGAAGGGAAAATACTGCCCCGAACCTCCCTGATCTGCTCCTCTATCTTTTTGAGGTCAAGGTCGGACTTAATCCGCTCAAGGTGTCTTTCGGTAGCAATGCGTACAGCATCCTCAAGACCTATCTCCTGCTCCCTGCCGAAAGACAAAGACATCAGGATTATCAGACATATAAGCGCCCTCATTTCTCCCTGACCTTGGCTCCTTCGTAAAGGAAAATTAAGCCTTCAACCACCACCCTGTCTCCCTCAACAAGCTCACCCCTTACCAGAACCTCTCCCTCCCCATGATGGAGAACCTCCACGGGAACCCTGACAGCTCTTGAATCCTTAACCACCCACACAAAGCTCTGCCTCTGGGAGAGTTGAAGGGATTGTTCTGGAATTCTGAAGGCTTTAACTCTTTTAAAGGGAAAGCTCACCTCACCGTAAAGACCGTCTCTCAAACCTTCGGGATTTTTTATCCTTGCTTTGACCGTGAAAAGCCTTGACCTGTCCGCGGAGGGAGAAAGGTAGAAGACTACTCCGGGCAGCTCCTTCCTTCCAACCCTTATCCTTACCCTCTTTCCCCTTTTAATTGAGCCCCGCACCTCCTGAGGGACGCGAAAGACGAACCTGAGGTCACCGTTACCCACAATGTCAAAAAGCTTGGATTGAGGGTTCACATAGTCCCCTCTGCTCACATACCTTTTACCCACTATGCCCTCAACCTCCGACAGAACGAGGGTTTTTTCAAGATTTATCTGTGCCCTTTCAAGGGCGGATTCAAGGGACTCAACCGTTGCCTTTGCGGATTCCAGCCTCGTTTGTGTTTCCTGAAGCTCCTCCTCGCTTATTAAACCCTTGTTGTACAGATCCTCCCTTCTGGAAAAGATCCTTTTTAGGTTTTCAAGCTCAGCCCTTGCTCCCTCAAGCTTTCCCTTTACTTCACTCACCTGAGCCCTGTAAAGGGAGTCGTCTATCTTCAGCAGAGGAGTGCCGGTTTTGACCCGGTCCCCCTCCTCAACCATTAGTTCCTTAACCACACCGCTGACCTCCGCCCTCACCGTCACCCTTTCACCGCTTTCCACCCAACCCACCGTTGTGTAATCAACCACCGTTCGCTCAAGGCGAGCCCTAATGGTTTTTACATCAAAAACACGCTCCGAAGGAGCGTCCCTTTTGACCTCTTTTCTATCACCCGAACATGAAAGAAGAAGGAACAGCACACCGAGAATCAGGCTAACTGACTGATGAGTCATAAGCATATTATAATGCTCTTTATGTATCGTTTTTTTATAAACCGCCCCGTTACGACCTTCATGCTCATGATCGCCTTCGTCGTCCTCGGCTACTACTCCTACACGAAGATTCCTGTTGACCGATTCCCCGATGTTGACTTCCCCGTTGTTACGATTTCTACCATTTACAGCGGGGCAAACCCTTATGTAGTAGATACTACGGTGACCCGCGAGATTGAGGAGGACCTTGCCAGCATAAGCGGTATTGACGCCATCATATCAAGCAGTTATACGGGGCTATCAAGGGTGACGGTGATCTTTGACCTTGAAAAGGACATTGATGTGGCGGCTCAGGAGGTAAGGGATGCGGTGCAGAGAGCCTTCAGAAGGTTTCCCGAGGGAGTGGATCCCCCCGTTGTGAGAAAACTGAACACTTCCATGGCACCCATAATGGCTGTCCTTGTTCACGGAGATGTTGACTACGATACTGTTTCCTTCTTTGCGGACAAGGTGGTAAAGAGGGAATTTGAGAGGCTAAGAGGAGTGGCAGAAGTTCATCTGGGAGGATTCAGGGACAGGGTAATGTGGGTGAGAATTGACCCCGAAAAGCTCTATGCGAGGAACCTGACGGTGGGCGATGTTATCAACGCCATTAAGAGAAACAACGTTGAGACTCCCGCGGGAGTGATCTACGGTAAAAACAGAGAGTATGTCCTGAGAATCCTCGGAAAGTTCAGGGATGCACGGGAACTTAATAACCTCTTTATAAAAGACGGATTGAAACTTCGTGATGTAGCACAGGCTGAGTTCGGATACGAAGAGAGGAGGAACGCAGTCAGGTTCAACCTCAGGTCCGCTGTTGCCCTGATAATTTACAGGGAGAGCAAGTCAAACACCGTTGAAACGGCGGAGAGGGTCTGGGAAAAGATAGAAGAGCTCAGAAAAATAGCACCTGCGGGCGTAAGCATTGATGTTAACTACGATGCATCCGTTTTTATCAAAAGAAGTGTTAACGATGCGGTGCACGAGATACTGATAGGAAGCCTCCTCACCGCTGTGATGGTTTTTCTTTTCCTCGGAAGCGTGAGGTTTACCTTAATACCCATATCCGCAATACCTATTTCAATTCTGGGGACTGTGTTTATCCTTTACATGACGGATAACTCCCTGAACATTATAAGCCTTATGGCACTTGCCGTTGCGGTAGGAATTGTTATTGACGACGCCATTGTGGTCCTTGAGAGCATCTACAGGAGAAACGAGGAGGGTCTCAGGGGAACGGTAGCCGCTGAGAAAGGAACCAGAATTGTGGTTTTTGCTCTCCTAACCTCAACCGCCTCTCTTATCGTTATTTTCCTCCCCGTTCTATTCCTAAAAGGTCCCATAGGGACCTTTTTCGGTGTATTTACCATAACCCTCGTAACCGCAATAGCCATATCTTTCCTCGTCTCCGTTTCTTTCACTCCTATGCTCTGTGCAAGGGTCGTTTCTCCGATGGCAAAGAATCCCTTTATGAGGGCGTATGAGAGGTTTGAATCCGCCTTTGACAGATCACTCAGGTGGTCCCTTGACCACAAGAAGACAGTCCTAATGCTTTGCTTCGGAACTGTTGTTCTGGGCTTCGGAATCTCAAAGGTGGTAAAAAAGGAATTTTTCCCCCTTGTTGACGAGGGAAGGTTTATAATCCGCTTTGAAACTCCGCTCGGCTCCTCCTTTGAGTTTACCAACAGAAAGGCAAGGGAGCTTGAAAGGGTTTTAATGAACAATCCCTACGTACTTCGCTACGGCATGGCGGTGGGAGAAGGGCTGATCAGCCCTACTGTTAACGGCGGTATGTTCTTCGTAACCCTTAAGCCAAGGGACCGAAGACCCCACCAGGGTGTGGTAATGAGCATGATTAGAAAAGAGGCAAAGAAGATAAGGGACATAAAGGTTTCCGTTGAAGTCCCATCAGTTGTGGGAGCGAGAGGAGGAAGGCAGGTGGACGTTCAGTATGTTGTAAGGGGTGATTCCCTTCAGGAATTGGG
>JALSHX010000245.1 GCA_026982025.1 Aquificaceae bacterium
CCTCGGTGTACAGAATAGCCACCCTGTCGCCCGGTTCAAGGCTAAAGCCCTCCCTGGCAAGGGTGCAGACTACTTGGGCTGTGTCGCAGTTTCTTTTGTACTCATGGGGTTTGCGTGTAATCTTCTTGTAAACTATTAGGTCCGTTAGTTTTGCCCTGCCCTCCTCCACCTTGAGTATGTACTCTTTTCTAAGGTCCTCTACCTCCTGAAGGAGTTTGAAAAACTCCTCCCTGTTTGTAGCTTTTGCAAGAATTTCCAGAGCCTCTTTCTGAAAGGATCGCACCACTCCCGGCGTGTCCCTTCTTCTGAGGGCTATTCCCCTGAACTTCAGCTCACCGTTCTTGAACTTCCCGAAGTACCTGTTTGGCACACCTGTGCCGTCCTCCTTTGAGGGGCAGAAGACTATCCAGTGGTATATTCCCTCAAGGTTTATGCTCAAGCCTTCTGCATCAGGGTTAAGCACAGGGAGCCACCTTTTAATGGATTCGTTAAACTCTTTTTCAAGCCTTTTGTAGTCTTCCTCCGTTGCGTTATTTCTGTGAATCCAGATGGCATCAGTAAGGGCGTGGATGACTCTGAAGCCTTTTAATTCCGCCATCTCCTTAACATGGAGCAGAAGCTCCCTTCCTATAGCTGTTGTTGCCTCGTGGGATTCTATGCGTCCGAAGACAGCGTTTTTGTAGCCGAGATACCCGAAGCTGACCACAAGAAGCCACTTAAGGGCATTTTGCCTCCTTCTGTATGTTTCACCCCGAACCTCATCCAGCTCCCTAATCCGCTTTTTGTACTTTCTTCTTCTTGAAATAAGCCACCTCAGAACCTTGGGGACGATCCCTTCCCTCTTTGTGCATACCCTGTACCCTGCAAAGGGCAGAACAACCGTGCATTCCCTGTGGGGGCAGTTGATGGTTTCGTAGGAGAGATTAAACCCCGCAATGATTGATGGGTACATGGAAAAGAAGTCGTACTCCGCAACGTTTTCGTAAACTCCCGGCACCGGTCTGAAGGAGAGGCCTCCCCTGTCAATCTCAAGAAGCTTTGTTCCCCTTTTGGGATCCTCGGGAAGGTTTTTCCTGTAAGGTATCAGGTAACCCTCCTCAAAAGCCCTTCTTATCTCAATGGCGGTCATTGGTGTGCCGACCGATGTCCTTGCAAGCACCTGAGCGCTGACAAATGATATACGGGAAAGCTCAACTATTCCCTCCAGACCCACTTCCGAGTAAAAAAAGGAGTTCATCCTGTCTATGTGAATTCTCCCCTTCAGCAGGGTTGAGCTTGCCCTGTAAACTATCTCTCCGTAGGACATAAAACTTTTACCCTTTTTGACCACCGGCTTTGATCCGTCCCTGCAAAGGCTCCTGATCCCCGCCCTTATCATTGCAGGCAGAATCACCTCGTCGCCGAAATCGGTGATAATCAGGTCCGGGTCAGCCTTCCTTATAAAACCCTCAAGCCACTCAGGGTCGGCACCGTCAAAGACCATTTCCCTTCCTTCCCACTCAATTATCAGGGGCGGGAGGAACCTTATGAACTTGGGATTTATA
>JALSHX010000246.1 GCA_026982025.1 Aquificaceae bacterium
GAAAGAGTTTATAGACACGGGGGCTTGCTGTCCCACGACCTTTACGGCGGGAAATCTTGCGAGGTTCCTTCAGGAGAGAACGGCTCAGGAGGGTGATCAGAAGGTCAAGGACAATTATGTTTTTGTAACCGTCGGAGCCTGCGGTCCCTGCAGGTTCGGGCAGTATCACGAGTCCTACGAGAGGGTCCTTGAGGGTCTTGACCTGAGGGACTTCAGGATCTTTCTCCTTGATCTTCTCCAGATGGAGCAAAGCGAGGGAGGGCTTGAGATAACTATGCCCCTAACCTTCGGTCTGATTTATTCAATGTTTGTGGGAGACCTTTTAACCGATATGGAGTACGCTGTCCGACCCTACGAGATCCTTCCGGGAGAGACGGACAGAGTTTTAAAGGAAAGCGTTGAAATTCTTTATGAAAGGTTTAAAAATAGACCGCTTCGCGGTGAGAAGTGGGGGTCTTTGCTCTGGCATCTGACGACCCCTTACTTTGTTAACGCTTTGAAGGAGGTCAGGAAGCTCTGGGACGAGGTGGAGGTTGAAAGGCTCAGGGTAAAGCCCAGGGTAAAAATCACGGGTGAGTTCTGGCTCCAGACTCACGAGGGTGACGGAAACTACAACATAAAGCGATGGCTTGAGCAGGAGGGAGCGGAGGTTATTCCTCCGCCTATAGCAATCTGGATGGATTACCTGATTCACATGGAAATGTGGAGGATGGAAGAGGAGAAGGAGTTCATTCAAAAGTACCGCCTTAAGAAGGCGGTGGTTTTACTGCTTCTTAAACTGTATCACTTCACATACAACAGGCTGAGAAAGGCACTGGGGAATATCCCCAACCCTTTACCGCCTCAAAGGGAGCTGAAGGAGCTTGCAAAGCCCTTCTTCCACTTCCGCCTTGCGGGAGGGGAGGGTCACATGCTGATAGGTAAGGCGCTTTATGCATACAAAAACAAACACGCCCACATGATCTGCGAACTATCACCCTACGGCTGTATGCCGAACACCATGTCCGTAGGTGCCATGCAGGCTGTTCTCGGAAAGTACCCGGACTTACTTTACGCTCCCATAGAGATCAAGGGAGATGCGGAAGTTCACGCCCTATCAAGGTGCCAGATGATACTCACGGAAGCCAAAAAGAGAGCACAGAGGGAGTTTGAGGAAGTCTTAGATAAAACGGGACTGACCGAAGAGGACATAAGAAACTACGAGGAGGAGCGCCCTGAGCTCAGGAGGGCAACCTACAGGATTCCGCACTATGGCTATGCGGGAACGTCCGCAAACTATGTTATGCACGTTGCTAAACTGATGGGGAGGGCTTAGTTTGGTTTCTCTTTTTTTTCAAGCCCGCTCAGAAGGAAGTAGGTCAGCAGGATGCCGAGCGTCCCTGAGAGGGCAAGGGCAACTATCAGCCAGTCTCTATCCATCCTTGACTCCCCTTATAAATATAGCTCCTATAAACAGGTTCAAAAGTCCGACTGCAAAGGTGGCAACGAGAACCTCATCGGAGACCCTCTCCGATATCCTGAGCACAACGGACGCA
>JALSHX010000247.1 GCA_026982025.1 Aquificaceae bacterium
CACCGTGCTGGGGGGCAATCATTGAAGGTTTGAGATTCCTTACTGTGTTTACCCACATTTTGCACGCTTTGTTGGAAGCCATGTACCTTCTGTGGAAACCCTCCATGAGCCCGAGGTGTTTGTCAAAGTTTTCAACAAACAGATACCTCTCTCCCTTCGGAAAAACTGCGGCTCCGATGTCTCCCGAAAAAAGGATTCCCGACCTCTCATCAAAGAGGGTAAAGTTTCCCGTTGAGTGGAGAAAGTGGGCGGGTATAAACCTCAACCTTGCACCGGAGGATAGGTATATCTCTCCTCCCCCGTCCTCTATCCCTACCACCCTTTCCGTATTCAGGCTTCCGAAGTGCGGAACAAACCTCACCCAGAGCTTGCTGATATAGACCTTTGCGGGTGTGTTGTCAAGCCATACCGCGATCCCCGAGCTGACATCCGGGTCCTGATGGGTGAAGAATATGTACTCAATGTCGTCGGGTTCAATGTAAGCGGATACTGTGGCAAGAACGCGGGGGAGGGTGTAAACACCCCCCGGGTCGAGCAGGATACCTTTTCCTCCGCTCACTATTAGGTACTGATTTGTTTGAACCAGACCCTCCTCTTCTTCCTCCTCCCATCCGAGCCAGATGAACCTGTGCTCACCGTCGTTGAAAAGCTCAATGCCTTTTATCAATTCTTCTTTAGTCATCACACCGCCTCCGTATTTTAGGCATTCGTAAATGGATATTTACTGAATCGGTCTTTAAGGTGTTTTTTTCACTCTCTCAACCATCAAAGCCAGAACAATGATTCCCGAAAAGATGGACACTATTCCGGCGGACCCGACTCCCCAGCCAATTCCTAACATGTCTGCCACCAGACCGGAGAAAAGGGCGCCGAAGGCATACCCCCAATCCCTCCATAGTCTGTAAACTCCGAGAATTGAGCCTCTCATTAGAGGTGGAGAGCTGTCGGATACTGCGGCTATGAGTGTGGGGTAAACCATTCCCTTGCCCAGTCCAAAGAGGAGTGCAAAGAACAGCCAGCCAGTGAGACTTCCCGAAAGGGAAATTCCGATTATCCCCGCTCCCTGAACAAAAAAACCGCCCACTATAACGGGCTTTCTTCCTATCCTGTCGCTCATTAAACCTGTCGCGAGCTGGGAAAAGGACCAGACGAGGGGGTAAAAGGTGGCAACCATTCCTATTTCTCCCAGTGAAAGTCCCTTTGACCTCAGGAACAGGGGCAAAAGCCCCCATGCCATTCCGTCGGTGAAGTTTGCAACAAAGCCTCCCTGAGAGCAGGCAAAGAGATTCCTGTCTTTGAAGGTTGCAAGGGCAAAAACCCTGAAGGGAGACCTCTCATTCTGATGGTTCTGTGATTCTTTAGCCTCCTTTAGGGCGTGGTGCATTGACTCGGGTAATGTGAGGGAGAGCAAGAGACCTGCTAAGACTATTCCTATACCGAGAATCATCGGATAGGGGTGTGGTCCATAGAGGGAACCTATGTAGCTCGTTGCAAAGGTTAATGCCCCTACCCCGAAGTATCCTGCAAACTCATTGATTCCAGAAGCAAATCCCCTCTGATTGGGAGAAACAATGTCAAGGGTGTAGGTTACTGCCGTTGACCATGCGAGAGCCTGATTAATTCCGAGAAGGATGTTGGCAAAGGATACCCATTCCCATGAGGGAGCCCATATCAGAAGGGAAGGAACGGGAATTCCCACGATCCATCCGAGGACCTCAATTTTCTTCCTTCCGAACCTGTCGTTCAAGATTCCCGCAACGAAGTTGAAAACACCTTTGGTTAATCCAAAGCTGACTATGAAAGAGATGGTGACGGTTGCGGAGGTAATTGCGTACCTTTCTTTGGCAAGAAGGGGAACTATGGTTCTTTCAAGCCCGACCATACCGCCTACAAAGGCGGTTATAAGGGTAATTGTTATGAAGGGGAGCAGGTTGTTTCTGATACCGAGGTGTCCTGTCATCGGATTCCGCGGTTAGTAGCGACGATGGTGTCCATATTTAAGGGCTTGGGCGGAATGCTCTCGGTCAGCTTCTTCACAAACTCTTCCTCATCTCTTATTTGGAGCATAGGGTTGAACTTCTTTTCAAACCCTATCGTTGATGAGGGTTTACCGCTCATGAATCTCCCGCAAACAGAACCGGCTATGTGGGCGGGAAAGATCTCCACATAATCCGGCAGGGTTAGAAGTTTATCGTGGATGGATCTGAAAATAAGCCTTGCACCATCCTCTGGATTTTCGTAGCCAAGGTCCGGTCTTCCCACATCACCTATAAAGAGCGTATCTCCCGTCAGCACGAACCAGATGTCGTCTCCTCTTCTTCTGTCTTTTACCACAAGGGAAATGCTGTCCGGCGTGTGACCGGGAGTATGAAGAACCTCAACCACGGTGTTTCCCGCTTCAAGAACATCACCGTCATCAACAGGCTTGAAGGTAAAGTTAAGGGACGCATTCCTTTGATACGCAGGTTCAATTCCGAGCCTTTCTCCCAGAAGGCGGGCACCCGACTCATGGTCCGCGTGAGTGTGGGTGTCAACTATGTGAACTATTTTCACCTTCTGCCTTTCCGCCTCTTTAATGTAGAGGTCCGGGTCCTTCTGGGGGTCAACAACCACAGCCTTACCTTTTGAACCGCATCCAAAGAGATAGGAAACACATCCGCCACCGTGAATAAACTGTCTGAAGAACATGGTCAACCTCCCGTGAGATTTTTGTAAATTTCACCGAGCTTTGCTGAGATCATGGACTCCCCTCTAAATTGGGCACCGTGTCTCTTTAGAGCAGAGATTATTTCCTCTGGGGTGAGAAGAATTCCGTCGCCCGGACTAAGCTCTTCTCCGTTAACGATGACCGCCGGAGGGCTTACATCACCTTTGTAAAGGTTGACCGGGATCAGGGAATACATGACATTTTTGCATGCACGGACAACCTCAAAGAACATTCTGTCGTAAATCTCGCACCTTCCTCCGGGAGGAGCCTTTGAGACCACCTCAATTCTAACCACATGAATACTCCTATTGTTCATGAACTAATGAACAATTTAGTGAGGGAATTGTCTTCTGTCAAGGGATGTTATGCTTTTTCCGAAAATGATGAAAGAAGGTCCTCAAGCTGAGCAGGGCTGAGTATCTGTCCGCACTTTACGAACCTCTCAAAGAGGACCTTCCTTATTGCTTCTATTGACCTTAAGAGTCTCTTATCCGATATATAGTACTTTACGCGTCTCCCCTCCTTTCTTGAGCACAGAATTCCGACTGACTTCATATAATTAAGGTGTTGAGAGACATTGGACTTGCTGAGTCCAAGACATTCCACTATTTCCGAAACGGTCTTTTCCTCATGTCCCAAACAGTCAATTATCATGAGCCTCACAGGATTTGAGAGGACCTTGTAAACCTCAGCCTGAAGTTCGTAAACTCTTTGATCCTGCATACTTTATAAAATAACGGATTCAACATCATCAGGTTTTATCATTTGTATGCAACTGCACTCTTCCTTGGAGCACCTGACAAAACAACTATCCCTGCCGGTAAGAGCCACAGCATTTGGTCCGATGGGTCCCCATCTTGAAGGGTGAAAAGGCTTTCTGCTGGCGTATATGCCCACCGCTCTCTTACCGAGAGTTGCCGCTATGTGCAGGGGTCCAGTGCTATTAGAGACAATTCCTTCACTCTCTTTAATAAGGGCAAAAAGCTGGACAATATCAAGTTTACCTGTAAGGTCCATTGCTCCCGTTTTTTCAAAAAAACCCGATTTTTTTAGAATTTCACCCTCCTCCGCACTACCTGTCACCAAGACTTTGAATCGTTTCCTCAGGTGCAGGGTCAGGTCTATAAAGTTTTTGAGGCTCCACCGCGGTGCACTCCCTCTGCTGAGTGGATGAACTATAAAGAATGGCTTTCCGGGTAATATGGGTATCTCAACTTTCGGTTCCTTCCACCTGTACATATTAAATATCTCTTTCAGGTCGGGAACAGGAAGGCTGTACAGGTCAGCTACCAGCTTAATGTTTAACTGGGCTTCGTGAAGCTTTGAACCTTTGCGGGAAAGAGGCACAAGCCTGTTGCAAAAGAAAAGATGATACCATCTCCTTGATGTTCCTATTCTTTCCTTTATCCCTTTTTTAAGAGATTCGTAGGCTAAACGAAATTTCGGAAAAACATGAATTATTGCATCCGCCTTCCCGAGGTCTTTATTTTTCAGAAAATCTTCCGGTGAAATTACCTGATCAATTCCTTCAAAGAGGCGGGCGAGGGGGAAAAACTCTCTTCTTATCAGGAAGGTGACCTCTTTGCAACCCAACCACTTTAAAAATGTTGCAAGGGGAAGGGTAAGAACAAGATCGCCGAGGCTGTCGGTCCTTGAAACTATGACGGAACCGCCTTCCATTACATCAGGGATTATCTCCCTTTTTTCTTTTCTCCGCAAGCATTCCAACCAGGGGCGGGAGCCAGCAGAGGTTTGCCACAACGGTTTCAAGTGCCACAAAGAGGTTTGTTCTTGGAGTAAATCCCAGAAGCCTTGCGGTGAGAAGTCCCACGGGAACTATAAGTATTACCATAAGGCTCGTTAGCATCACGGGATTTTTAATGTATCTGATGAAGGCTTTTTTGAAACCGCCTTCGTGCCTGTAAATGTAAATAAAACCAGACACATTTGCACCGATCTGGTCGCTCAGGGCGTAAAAGTATGGAATGTAAAAACTCTGCCAGCCGTAAACGTTCACCCCGGAAAGTCTGCTTGTGAGGTCTATCCACCAGGGAACGGTCATGCCTATAAGCTTTCCCCAGCCGTAGGCCTGAGCGAGGGAGTGAGTCTCTCCCGAGAGCCGTTTCTTTATGGAGAATACCCCTTCAAGGATACTTTCTCCTTCACCTGCAAGAGTCCTTACTGCCCACTCTCCAACTGGATTTTGCTCAAGTCCGAGGCGGTCCAGAACCCAGCCGAGTCCAAGACCGCCCGCAAAACCTGCGAAGGTGAACTTTATAAGCTCGCCAAACTCCTCCTTCTCTTCATCACTACTCCCGCCTTCTTTCTGCACGGGCAAACCTCCTGTAAACCAGCTCATACACCGAAGGGAGAATAACAAGGGTCAAGAGGGTTGAGGTGAATATGCCTCCCACCACGACGGTTGCGAGGGGCTTTTGAACCTCAGAACCTATGTCGCTTATCACCAGAAGGGGAATAAGTCCTATGAAGGTGGTTATAGCGGTTATCAGTATGGGTCTTATCCTCAGTATTGATGCCTTCTTTACTGCAGACCTTATGTCAAGCCCCTCAGCGAGCAGGTCTCTTATGTAGGAGACAAGAACCACTCCGTTGAGGGTAGCTATACCGAATATGGCTATGAACCCTATGGCTGAGGGAACGGAGAGGTTAAAGCCCGAGATGTAAAGGGCAACGATCCCGCCTATTACAGCGAAGGGGACGTTGAGGATGACTATGAGGGCGTCCCTCACCGAGTTGAAGCTGAGGTAGAGTAGGACGAAGATCAGGAATATGGAGACGGGAACCGCAACCGAGAGCCTCTTCATAGCCCTCTGCTGGTTCTCGAACTGCCCCCCGTAGGTTATGAAGTATCCCTTGGGAAGCTCTGTCTCCTTCTGGATCCTCTCCTGGAGCTCGCTCACAAAGCTCCCTATGTCCCTACCTTCCACGTCGGTCATCACAAGGGCGTACCTTATGTTGTTCTCCCTCCTTATGACGAAGAGTCCCGGCTCCACCTTTATATCCGCCACATCACCGAAGGTGAGGATCTTCCCGTCCCTCTCGAAGATGGGTATCTCTTTGAGCCTCTCCACATTACCCCTGAACTCCTCGGGAAGGGAGATGACTATGGGAAAGAGGTATGTGTCCTTCTGGAGGACCCCTATATCGTTGCCCCCGAGGGCGTACTTTATCACGTTCAGGACCTCCTCCGCGGTTATCCCGTACCTCTCCAGGGTCTCCCACCTGGGATAGACCCTGAGCTGGAGCCTCCCCGCCTGTATCTCCTTCTGGACGTCAACAGCTCCGGGAACCTTCTCCGTTATCTCCTTTACCTTTGTTGCGATCTGGTTCAGGACCTCAGGGTCCTGTCCGAAGATCTTTATGGCTATGTCTGCCCTCACCCCGGAGAGGAGATGGTCTATCGCCATCTTTATGGGCTGGGTAAAACCTATGGAAGCGGGGAGCCAGGAGAGGCGTTCCCTCAGGATCTGGTTGAACTCCTCCCTCGTCCTGAAGCTCTTCCACTCCTCCTGAGGTTTAAGAATTATCCAGGTCTCTATGAAGTTCACGTCTACCACCTCACCCTTTTCCGCCCTCCCCACCGTCGAGAAGGTCCTCACCACATCGGGGAACTTGAGGGCCTCCTTCTCAATGGCCATGGCCAGCCTCTTTGCCTCCTCTATGGAGACGTTGGGGTCTAGGAAGGCATTAACTATGACAGAGCCCTCCTCCAGTTCGGGTGCGAACTCTGTCCCTATACGTGTGAGCAAAAATAGGCTTCCCAGAAAGGCGACGACCACGCCCGCAAGGAGGGGAACCCTCACCTTAAAGCTTGCGTCGAGAACCCTTCCGTAGACCCTGTGGATGAACCGCATGACCGCACTGTAGGTAGTCTTCCCCGGCTTCAGGAAGTAGTAGCTGAGGACGGGTATGAAGGTGAAGGCTATGAGCATGGAGGAAAGGAGGGCTATTATAAGTGTGAAGGCGAGGGGCTTGAAGTACTTTCCCTCTATGGACTCGAATACGAATATGGGTGAGAAGACGATTACTATTATGAGGACAGCAAAGAAGACGGGCCTCCAGACCTCCCTTACCGAGTCGAGGACTATGGAGAACTTGAAGCCCTCCCTTCTCTCGCTCAGGTGCCTGTATATGTTCTCCACTATGACCACTGAGGAGTCCACGAACATGCCTATGCCTATGGCCAGACCTCCGAGGGTCATGAGGTTCCCGCTCATACCCGTGTTCTTCATGACTATGAAGGCGGTAAGTAGCGTTATGGGAAGAGAAGAGATCACTATGAGAGATGCCCTGAAGTTCCCGAGGAGGAAGGCTGTCACTATGGCGACAAGGAGCATACCGCTGAATAGTGCCTTCTGGATGGTGGCCACCGCCTTCTCGGTGATGTAGGCCTGATCGTAGAGGTGCTCTATCTTCACCCCCTCGGGGAGTATGTTCTGTATCTCCTTAAGCTTTTCCTTTACCTTGTCAACAACCTCTTTTGTATTTTCGTAAATCCTCTTGACTACCACGTTCCCCTGGACCTCCCTCCCGTCCATGGTGAAGGCACCCCTTCGGTTGGGCACCTCACCCTCTATTACCCTCGCAACATCCTTTACATAAACGCTTATACCTCTCCCCTCATCTACTTTGACGGGAATTCTCAGAATGTCTTCGGTGGAGTACACCCTCCCAAGACCTCTGACTACGAGGTCTCCTTCCGCGGACTGGAAAAAGCCCCCGCCTACAAGGAGATTGTTTCTTTCAAGAGCTTCCAGGAATTCCTCAAGTGTTATTCCGTAGGCGACGAATTTGTCAAAGTCAGGAACAATCAGGTATGCAAGCTCCGGACCGAATTGAACTATTTCTTCAACACCTCCCACGCTCATGATGAGGGGGCGCGCGAGCCACTGCTGAAAAATGGACTTTAATTCCTTGTTAGAATACTTTCCGCTCGTGTCGTGAAGAACATACAAAAGTGCATTTCCGAGACCCGTGGCGTTCGGTCCCATCACGGGGGAGAAACCCGCGGGGACCCGTTCCTTTGCATCGGGGAGCTTCTCCATGACTAGCCTTCTTGCGAAGTAAATGTCGGTTCCTTCCTTGAAGTAAACGGAAACGTATGAAAGTGCCGGAATTGAAACACTCCTTACGAGAACCACATCCTTAAGACCGTTCATCACCGATTCAACGGGAATGGTAATTAGGGTTTCAACCTCCTCTGCTGATAATCCGGGAGCTTCGGTGTAAATGTTCACCTGCACGGGAGTTGGGTCTGGAAAGGCATCAATGGGAAGTTTTTTAAAGCTGTAAAATCCGTATATTACAACTCCTACAAGGGCAAGAATAACCAGAAGTCTGAACCTCAGTATGGTCCTGAACATTTCTACCTCCCTTTAATGGTGGTGTCCCCCTTCCTCAACACCGACCAGCTTTGTTTTCAGAAAGACGGTCCCGCTTACGGCAATCCTTTCTCCTTCCTTCAAACCTTCCTCAACCACCACGTAGCCGTCAATTTCCTTCTCTATGTGGATCTCGCGTGCTTCAAAACCATCGTCCGTTCTAACAAAGACGACCTTCTTTCCTTCAATGTCCTGAACAGCTCTTTTGGGTATTACAACCGCAGTTTCACCCCCTGTGAAAACCTCAAGGTTAACGAACATTCCCGGCTTGAGGATGTGCCCTTTATTCTCCGCAATGCATCTGACCGGAATTCTTCTCGTTTTAGGGTCAACCTTGTGCCCTATGTAATCAATTGAGCAGGAAACCTCTCCTAATGATGTAATTACCTTGCCTTGGGTCCCTTTTTTTATTGAGTTTGAGGAACTTACGCCGGACCATCCGTAAACCCAGAGAACTTGATGATAATGAACTTCAAAGAGCTTTCGGTCCGGACCCACGCTGTCTCCCGGTTTTACTCTCTGGTCAACCACATAGCCCTTTGCGGGTGACCTGATCACAAGGTGGTAGCCTTCAACCTCCCCGAAGCTCTTGAGCCTTTCCATCAGTGCCTTAAGTTCACCCTTTGATCGCTCGTACTCGGTTTTGGAGGTGAAGAACCTCGTGTACTGAATGACCTTCTGCTGATAAAGCTCCTTATCCCTTTCAAAGATTCTCCTTGCGGTTTCCGTCTTTACCCGTGCCATCTCAATTTCACCGACGAGCTGGGCAATTTCCGGGGAAAATATCTCAGCGAGCTTCTGACCTTTCCTGACCAAGTCCCCCTCTTTGACAAATAGCCTTCTTATTATTCCTTCAGCAGGGCTGTAAATCGCAAAGGTTAGTGAGGGATTTTCTCTCACTTCAGCCGGCATCTTGATAAGCTTTCCCGAGGGTTTCCTTTCAACCCTTTGAACTTTGATTCCGAGGTCCCTTATGTTTTCCTCCTTCAGGTGTATTTCCATCTTGTCCTTCTCCCGGTGCTCTCTTTCTTGATGGCCTCCGTATCTATCTCCCCACAGGGGCGCGCTTAAGAAAATTAAGGCGAAGATGAGATACCTCATTTCCAACCTCCTATTGAGATGTATTCTGCATAAAGGGAGTGAAGATCCATCAGGATCTCCGCCCTCCTTTCAAGAATTTCATATAGACGCCTCCTTGAATCGGAAAGTTCAATGAGGGTAATGCTGAGGTTAGAGTAGCTCTTGAGAGCAAGTTCCATTTCCCTTCTGGCATTAGGAATGGTCTTCTCCTCAAGTTCTAAGAGGGTTTTTCTTAAAATTTCCCACCTGAGCCTTATAGACTCAAGCCTTCTGGAAATGTTAAAGATTTCGCCTTCCTTTCTCATTTCAAGAGACCTTTTAATTGAGGAAGCCTCTAAAATTTCACCCTGCCTGCGGTAAAAAAGGGGAAGGTCAAAGCTGATTAAACCCCTGAGGTCATAACCGTTTTGCTCGCTGTCCTCAAGGATGAAACCCGCCCTCGGGCTTGGAAGTATCCTCCTTCTCTCAAGACCGGTTCTCTCCCTCCACGAACTTATCTCCTTCTCTATGCTCATGACGATTGGAGTTTCCTCCGGATCAAGGGATGACGGCTCTCTTGTCATCATGAGTTCTCCTTCAACTTCAAGCACCTCCGAACCGATAACTATAGAAAGTTCCTTCAGGGAATTGGAGAAAGATGCTCTTGCCCGGTCAACTTGTGTTTTGACGAGGTCCATTTCGCCTTTGGCTCTCAGCACCTCAAGAAGTGTCTTTTCTCCGAGGCGGTAAGCCCTCTCCGTGAACTCATAAACTTCGCGGGCTGCCTTCAAATTCTCCTCTGCTATTCTCAGGAGTTCCTTGTGAAAGAGGACGTTCATGTAAGCCCTGTAAACCTCGGCGGTAATTTCCCTTTCCCGCTGTTCTATCCTCAGTTCAAAGGACTCTCTGAGGTTTCGTGCAACTTTTCTGCCCTTTGATAGGGCTCCCCACAAGGGAAGCTCCTGAGACATTTCAAGCCGAAAAATTCCCTGCCTTGAGGTTTCAAGGGTGAGCTTTGGATTGGGAAATGCAGAAAGGGACTTCTCAATACCCTCAAAGGTTGCCAGCTCCTCTCTCATAGCCCTGAGCTCCGGATTCTTTTTGAGAGCAGTATCTATAGCTTCTTGAAGGCTTATGCCCCATCCAAAAGCTGTAAAAATCAGTAAAAAAATAGCCAGCATATTCCACCTCCGGGATTTCTTATTCTGAGAACCGGGGATTTGGGATCAGATAATCAGGCGAACCTCGGTAATTAGTTTGAGACCAGGTAGCTGTGTATGGTAATTCCTTATGTTGCTTGATGAGCTAAAGGTCGTGAGTCTTTCTGAAGAAGCTTCCTCTATTTTACTTAAACCCGGGAAATCTTTAATTTTAGGGAATCCCATTGTCTGGACAATGTCAACGGGGGAAAGGTTAACGTGAACTTCACCGGTCGATAGGTCTGACAGCTCACTCTTTTCAACATGGGCGTGGCTTGCGGAGTCTCCCGAATGGATGCAGAGAACCCAGTCTATCCAGGACACACCGCCCGCAACGGCGGTAAAAAAAATGAACAGTGTTAGAAGTGCTATT
>JALSHX010000248.1 GCA_026982025.1 Aquificaceae bacterium
CTTTTATGAAAGATAGAATAGCAGTCCTGATAACGGGAGCCAGCGGTTCCATCTACGGATACAGAGCCCTTGAGATGCTCTCGGTAAATTATGATGTGCATTCAGTAATCTCATCCTCCGCCCGAGTGGTAATGAGGCACGAGCTTGGGGTGGAACTTAAGGACCTCAGAGAGAGATTCCCCAAGGTTACTTTCCACAACGAAAAGGACCTTACCTCTCCTCTCGCAAGCGGTTCATACCTAACAGGCACAAAAGCCGTTCTGGTAATGCCCTGCTCAACAAGCACTTTGGGCTCAGTTGCGTGCGGTGTGAATATTACCTTGATACACCGCGTATGTGAGGTAGCCTTAAAAGAAAGAGTGAAGCTGATAATGCTGGTAAGGGAGATGCCCTATTCAAGGATTCACCTTGAGAACATGCTGAGGCTCACCGATGCAGGGGCGATTATTGTTCCCGCAAGTCCCGCCTTTTACCACAGACCCAGAAGCGTTGAAGACATGATTGACTTTGTAGTGGGAAAGGTCTTTGACCTCATACCAGTTAGCCACGAACTTTATAATAGGTGGAGAGGAGGGGAGAAATGAAGTTCCTTCTTATTTTGCTTTCACTTACGGCTCTCCTGTTCTCCCAGAGTCCACCCACCGCCGAAGGCGGTAGTCAGGAAAAAGAAAGGGAAAAGGCGGGTGAGGTCGTAAAGAAGCAGGGAAGGGTTAAGGTCTTTCAGGAAAACTCGCTTACGGGCACCCTGATAAACCACATTCCCTGGGACCTCTTTGTGAAGGATATAGTCAAAACGGACTTTGCATCAATGGCTTTCGTTAGGCTTCTTGGTTTTGACAAATTGGTTCTCATGGAGAACAGCGTCCTTTACATTGAAGGAATTGACCGCCTCAACTTTGAGGGAGGAAGGGCGGTATTTCAGATCAAAAAAAGAGGAGAGACTGCAGGACTGAAAGTAAGGGTTAAGTCTGTAATCATAGGGATTAAAGGAACAAGGTTTGCGGTGACAGCGGAGGACGAAAAGCTCGGCATCTACCTTAAGGACGGTCAGCTCAGCGTGAAGAAAATAGTGGGAGAGTTTATCAGGTACAGGAAAAAGGAAGAGGAAGCCTTTGAGGAGTTCAGAAGGGAGTTTGAAGAGGGAATAAGAAAGGAAAGGGAAGAGTTTGAGGAGTTCAAGAGGCAAACAGAAGAAGAATTCAGAGAATTTGTTAAGGAGTTTACCCTTAAGCCCGGTCAGGCGGTAATGATTGTTGGGAGCGAGGTTAGAGACGTTGAGATCCCGGATTATATAGAGGACGAGTTTAAGTACCTTGATATGTTTTAATTATAAAGCTCAATGACCGGGACCCTTTTAATAATAGGTGTGGGATTTATGGGGGGTTCCCTTGCCCTCGCACTGAGGCACTCTGGCTACGGGGGGAAAATTCTTGGAGTTGACATAAACTCTCAAGCGTTGGAGGAGGCAACGGCAAGGGGCATCATTGACATTGGTTTTGAAAGCTTTGACGAAGTTG
>JALSHX010000249.1 GCA_026982025.1 Aquificaceae bacterium
TCGCAAAAAGCTGACCAAGTATCCGCACCAGTACGGGGATAACTTCGGCGGGTGGTTTGACATGTCTGACAAGGGTCTTTACCACATAGCTGTTATAATCAAAGAGGGCGGTAAAACCCGAAGGGTCGATTTTGACTATCTGATGCAGTGATCGGTCATTCTGGCTGGGAGGTGCTCCTATGAAACTGCACGAGCATCAGGCAAAGGAGATTTTTGCCCGTTTCGGAATACCCGTTCCGGAGGGAAGGGTTGCCTTCAACCTTGAGGAGGCTCTAAAAGGTGCGGAGGAACTGGGCGAGTTTCCCCTCGTAGTTAAGGCTCAGGTCCACTGCGGAGGAAGAGGAAAAGCGGGAGGAGTAAAGATAGTTAAAAACCGGGAAGAGTTGAAGGAAGCGGTGGAGGGATTGCTGGGAAAGGTTTTAAAGACCTTCCAGTGCCCGGAAGGAAAACCGGTAAGCAGGGTCTGGATAGAAAAAGCAACCGACATCGGAAGGGAGCTGTACCTCTCCATAACCCTGGACAGGGCACGGTCAAAGCCAGTTCTTATGGCTTCAGCCGCAGGTGGGATGGAAATTGAGGAAATAGCGAGGGAGAATCCGGAAGCTATAATCATTGAGGAGATAGATCCTGCACTGGGTCTAATGCCCAATACGGCGAGGAAAGTAGCCTTCCGGCTCGGACTTCCCGTTAAGGACTTCACTCAGCTTGCCCTGAACCTTTACAGGGTTTACAGTAAGCTTGACGCCTCTCTGGTTGAGGTCAATCCCCTCGTTGAAACCGCAGAAGGCGGTCTGATAGCCCTTGATGCAAAGCTGGACATAGATGACAATGCCCTCTTCAGGCATGAGGAAATCGCACGAATGGAGGACAAGACCCAGATTTCTGAGCTTGAGGTTGAGGCTCACAGATACGGGCTCAATTACATTAAGCTGAGCGGAAACATAGGCTGTATGGTGAACGGTGCAGGTCTTGCCATGGCAACTATGGACATAATAAAGCTGGCAGGAGGTGAACCTGCAAACTTTCTTGATGTGGGAGGCGGTGCTAACGTTGAACAGATTGCCAACGCCTTCAGGATCCTGATGGGAGACGAGGATGTGAAGGCTGTTTTTATAAACATATTCGGAGGTATACTCAGGTGCGACAGGCTCGCTCAGGGTCTCGTGGAAGCGGGAAAGATGGTTGAGCTCGGCGTTCCCATCGTTGTGAGAATGGAAGGAACAAATGTTGAGGAGGGAAAGAGAATTCTATCGGAATCGGGAATGAACTTTATAAATGCGGAGGACATGTGGGACGGAGCGAGGAAAGCTGTGGAACTTGCAGGTAAAAGCGGATGAGGAGGTTAGCCGATGGCAATTCTCGTTGACAGGGAAACAAAGGTTGTAGTTCAGGGTATTACGGGAAAGGAAGGATCCTTTCACGCAACTCAGTGCAGGGCTTACGGGACCAATGTAGTTGCGGGCGTGACGCCGGGCAAAGGCGGTCAGAATGTTGAGGAAATTCCCGT
>JALSHX010000250.1 GCA_026982025.1 Aquificaceae bacterium
AGTTCGGCTTCGGAACTGCAGCTATGATAGCGGAAGGCTGTGTGATGGCAAGGGCATGCCACCTGAATACATGCCCCACCGGTGTGGCTACTCAGGACCCAAAGTACAGGGCTAAATTCAAGGGCAAGGTGGAAAAGGTTATGGCATACTTCAGGGCGGTTGCCCGTGAGGTCAGAGAGATTCTCTCCCAGATGGGCTTCAGAAGCCTTGACGAGATCATTGGAAGAACAGACCTCATAGAGCTTGTCACCTACCCCGAATTCCCGGGTTCAAGGAGAATAAAGGTAAAGGACCTTATTGAAACCTATCCCGCTGATAAGCCAAGGCGTTGTTTCCTTGAGAGGAACGACAATCCCGCAGAAAACTTTAACGATGTTATCCTTGAAGAGGTCCTTCCTTACATTGAAAAGGGACAGCCCTTTGAAAAGGAGTACAGCATCAGAAACATCCACAGAACCATTCCCACCAAGCTCGCTTACCACATAGCACTCAGGTACAGGGACGAGGGCCTTCCGGAGGATACCATAAGGCTCACCTTCCGCGGGACCGCAGGGCAAAGCTTTGGAGCCTTCAATCACAGGGGAATGACACTTCGCCTCATAGGGGACGCCAACGATTATGTAGCCAAAGGAATGTGGGGAGGAAAGATTATCTTGGTTCCTGAGGGAATAGCTCAAACCCACATGAGCGTTATTATGGGTAATACCTGTCTGTACGGAGCAATTGGGGGTGAAATATACGCCGCAGGAAGAGCCGGTGAGAGGTTTGCTGTCAGGAACAGTGGTGCAGTTGCTGTGGTTGAGGGAACCGGACACCACTGCTGTGAGTACATGACGGGAGGAATCGTTGTTTCCCTCGGAGATGTGGGCTACAATCTCGGCGGGGGAATGACCGGAGGGTATGCCTACATAATTGACGAGTCTGAGACCCTCGTCCACAAGCTCAACTACTCCTATGTTTACGCCAGAAGGCTGGTGGGAGATGAAGAGGTTGAGGAGCTTAGGAGCCTGATAGGGAGACATTTTGATCTTACCTCAAGTCCGAGGGCAAGGGAGATCCTTGAAAACTTTGAGCAGTATCTCCAGAAGTTCTGGAAGGTTATCCCCCTTGAGCAGAGATCAAAGGACCCTTACAGTGACGCAAGCGAGAAGATAGAAACGCTCACCCGCTGAGTACATTGCACAGAAAAGCAAGCTTCGCCCTCTTTGACTCGGGAGAAACAATACTCTCCGCCCTCGTCTTCTCAACATTCTTCCCCCTCTATATTACAAAGCACATATCAGCCGAAACTTACAGCCTCCTTTACGGTTTTTCCTTTCTCGGTTCGTTCTTTGTTGCCCTCCTTCTCGGGTGGATTGCGGACAGGCGCGGGCTTAGGAAACCCTTTTTTGTGTTTTTTTCACTCCTCACGGCCCTTATGAGCGGTGTTCTCGGAGCGTCCTACGGAATTCCATACCTTGCCCTTGCAGTTTTTTTAATTCTTGCAGTCTCCCACCAGCAGGCATTCGTTTTTTACAACACCCTCCTTTTGAATTTCAGAGCAAGGGGTGAAACTTCTGGATACGGAGTTGCGCTCGGGTATGTGGGATCAGCCATTTCCCTTTTACTTCTTGCAAAGTACCTGAAAGATCCCGAGGTATATTACGCAGTAGCTGTCTTGTTTCTGCTCCTGTCTTCTCCTGCAATGCTTACTCTTCCTAATCCCGCATCCGGAGGAGATATAAGGCTTTCCGAAGTTTTAAAGGACAGAAAATTTATTTTCTTTATCGTATGCGTCCTTTCAATGACCGAGGTTGCAAACACTCTCATTGCCATGATTGGGGTTTATCTGAGGGAGGTGTATTCCCTCAGGGATGAGCAAATTTATAGGGTAATAGGCCTCTCAGCTTTAGGAGGTGTTGCGGGCGGGGTTTTTTGGGGAAAGATGGCTGAGCTTACGGGGGTAAGGCGCGTTTTCCCTGCTGGCTTTGCTATGTGGTCGGTTCTTCTCTTTGCGCTCCCCTTTGTTCCCGAAAGTTTTATTCTGCTTTTGGGTCTGTGCTTCGGCTTTGCCCTATCACATCTGTGGACGACGGGACGGGTTTTTCTTCTTGAGCAATTCGGCCAAGAGACCGCTTCAATGAGGCTCTCCTTCCTCTCCTTAACAGAGAGGATTGCATCAACGACGGGATTGACCCTGTGGGCATTTCTCCTTCACATGACCGATGGCAATTTCCGTCTTTCAGCTGGATTTATGGGAATTTTCCCGCTTCTGGGAGGGGTTCTGTACTTTACTAAGGTTTTTCCTCTTCGCAGGCTTTCCTGACGAACGCTAAAAGAGAGCTTGCAATTTCATCTGCTTTTTTGCCGAGCAGGGGATTGCCGTTTAGTATCTTAAAGCCCATCTTTCTGGCAAGCTGTCCGAGAGTGATCATTTTGCCGTTGACCGTCAGTATCTTGGTGGGTGTTATGTAAATCCTTCCCCTTTCATCTTCATAAAAGTCTTCCTTTACAAACTCAAACATCCTCTTTCCCACGGCAATAAGTATTGAAGAGTCTCCGTCTCCTATGTATGTTTTAATGCCCGGTTCAGCGCTCAGCTCCGAGTAGATCTTCTTGATGAGTCCCTTGTCTGGAGTTTTCAGCTTCACAAACTCCTTAACCTTATAACACTCGTCAAAGACCGCGTAGGGGCACTCCTCCTTGCAGTATCGGTGGTCTATCAGCTCAAAGAGTTTTTGAATGACTGAACCCTTTGAGGGCACTACCCTGTCATCTCCGATTACTTCAAATATACCTGCCCTTGAGAGGATCTCTCTGACGGGAGTTTTCAGATTTACGAAGTAAACACGGATTCCTTTTGACTCAAGTCCCTCAATAAACTCAGTGAGTATGTCAACAGCAGTTGCATCTATGTGATTTATTGACTCCCCGTCAATTATCAGAAACTTCAGGGAATCTTCCCTTCTCTTTATCTGCATCTCAACCGCTTCAATTATATGTTCCGCGTTGGCAAAGTAGAGGGATGCGTCAGGTCTAATGAAGAGAATTTGAGGACAGCCTGGAAGACCGAAGAGCTCCGAATTTACGAAGGTCCTCGTTTTTGGGTCCCTTGTGAGGATAACGAGTCTCGGGTGCATGCTCCTCCAGAGGAATAGAACGAGGGAGAGGACTATACCGATGAAAATAGCGTAGTCGGGCTTCATTATGAATGAGGAGGCAAAGGTCACTATGGCAACCATTCCGTCGTGGGGATTTGTTTTGTATAGCTGAACAAAAGCTTTGGGTTTGACTATTCCTATTACCGCAACTATTACTATTGCGGCGAGAACTGCGCGGGGGAGGTTGTATAAAAGGGGAGCGAGGAAGAAGAGGGTAACGATAACAAAAACGCTGGTAAAAACGCTTGATAAACCGGTCTTGGCACCTGCAAGAAAGTTAACCGCACTTCTTGAAAAGGACCCGCTGACGGGATATCCCTTTATAAATGAGTTAACGAGGTTGGCAAGTCCCTGTCCCACCAGCTCCTGATCAACATCAAGTTTGAACTTAGTTTGTGCAGCCATGGTTTTGGCTATTGCGTAGGCTTCCATGAAACCTATGATGGCAATTACTATTCCCTGACCCATAAGTTCGTCCACGATGTCAAGGTCAATATCAGGAAGGGAGGGCTTGGGAAGTCCGGAGGGTATATTGCCTACAAGCTTGACCCCCATCTCTCCAAGACCCATGTAGTATGCGGTCAGGGTTGACACCACTACAGCTATCAGTGCTCCGGGAAAGAGGGGGTGGATTCTTCTGGCAAGTAGGATAAATACTATTGAAGCTATTCCTATGAGTGCTGTGTATGGGTGAACCTGAGGGAGGTTCTTGCCTATTTCAATAAAGTTTTTAAAGACGAACTCGTGCTTGGTGATTTCTATACCCAGGAGGTGGGGAATCTGGGTTGAGGCTATTATTATTGCCGCGGCGTTGGAAAAGCCTATAACTACAGCGTGTGATACAAAGTTCATTATAAAGCCGAGCCTGAATATTCCCAGAGCGAGCTGAAATATTCCCACAAGGAGTGCGAGAATTGCGGCGAGTGTAATGAACTCCTCGGTTTCCGGCTGTGCAATGGGCATGAGTGAAGTGAATACAAGAAGACTTACTATCGCAACGGGTCCCGTCTGAAGCTGGGGTGAACTGCCCCAGAGAGCGGCAATGGCGGGAGCAAGTGCCGAGGCGTAAAGTCCTATGACGGGAGGGAGACCCGCCAGCATGGCGTAAGCCATAGATTGGGGGACAAGAACCACCGCAACGGTTAGCCCGCTTGAAAAATCTCTCAAGAAGGAGTTTGCGTTGTAGTGTCTTATCCAGTTTAAGAAGGGCAGAAGCCTCCCTACCATCCGCCTACAATTTTATCACTTCACGGCGGCACCCTCTTTAACCGTCAGGCACTCGCGAAAGACCACCTTGTCGCAAACCTTTGCACAGAACTCGTGGTCAATCTTACCGAAGAGCTCAACGATTGACTGTCCTTTGGAGTCAAAAACGAGATTGCTTTTAACGACTTTATCAAAGCCTGCGTTTTCAAGAAGGGGATAAACATCACAACCGATATTTGCGAACGCCATTTCAATACCGAGGTCCCTTAAGGTTCTAATAAGTCTTATAACCGTTTCACTTCCCGTCGCATCAATGTAGTTAACTGCCTCCATGTCAAGAAGGACATACTTTAGCCCCCACTTGAGTCTATCCCTTGCTTTTTCAAGAATGTAGTCGTAAACATACTGAGCGTTTCCGAAGTAGATGGACATGTTTGGTCTTATGTACAGGATCTGTGGACACTCGGGAAGATTTCTCTTCTCCGCATTGACGAAGGTGCCGGATTCGGGCTCCCTTGACAAAACCACTATTCTCGGGTACATGGTTCTGTAAACGAAGGTTCCCAGAGAAAGCATTACGCCGAGGGTAATGGCGACCCAGAGGTCCATGAAAAAGACCGAGGCAAAGGTGAGTCCCGCCACAGCACCGTCCGTTTTATTGATTTTGTAAAGCTTCCAGATGTCCTGGGGGCGGATCAGGTTGATTACCGCCGATAAAACGATGGCGGAGAGGGTAGCCTTGGGAAGATAGTAAAAGGCGGGTGCGAGAAGAAAAAGGGTTACTCCCACGAGCAGACCCGTAACCACGCTGGCAAGGGGGGACTTGGCACCCAGAGCGTAATTGAGCGAGGACCGGGAAAAGGAACCCCCCGCGGGAAAGCCCTTGAATAAGGCAACGGCAACATTGGCAAGACCCTGACCGATAAGCTCCTGATTAGGATTCCACCTGTCTCCCGTCTTTATTGCAAGGGTTTTCGCTATTGCTACCGCCTCAATCAGCCCGAAGAAGGCAACAACAAGAGCACCTCCCCACATTTTGCTCATAGTTTGAAGGTCTAAAGGCGGCATTGTTGGGTCGGGCAATCCCTGAGGGACGGTTCCCACTATGGAAACGCCTTTTTCCTGCAGCTTGAAGAGGAAGGTGATCACAGATGTTACAACCACCGCTATCAGGGCACCGGGAAGGTATTTGCTGATTTTTCTTGAACCCCATATCAGAGCGTAGGCGAGGATACCAATAAGCAGGGTGTAAGGGTTGGTCAGTTCAAGCTTTTTTGCGATGTCTGCGAGAATTGTAAAAATGTGGGTTGTGTTAACTACCTGAAATCCCAGAAGGTGCTTAAACTGAGAAAGGGCAATGACGAGGGCACCGGCGGCTGTAAATCCTATAACCACCGAGTTTGAAATTAGCTCAACTATGAATCCGAGCTTAAAGGCTCCAACGCCGATTCTGACTATCCCCACCATAAGGGCGAGAAGACCCATGTAAGCTATCCACTGGTCTGACCTCGGTTCAAGGTTGAGGCCGTAAAGAACAGATGCGGAGAGGAGGCAGGTCATTGCAACGGGTCCCGTTCCCAGAAACCTTGAGCTACCGAAGACCGCGGCGATTATAGTTGCTATGAAAGCGGTATAAAGACCGGTTATTGGTGGCATGCCCGCAAGGAGGGCGTAAGCCATAGCCTGAGGGACATAAACTGCTGCAACTGTAATTCCCGCAATAAGATCCCGTGACAGAGAGTCCTTTCCATACTCCCTGAACCAGGCAAAAAAAGGGAGTCCGGGAATTGATATTGAACCAATTGTCATTGGTTTTTTTAATTATATCACAATAAAAAAGGGCGCCATGTGGCGCCCTTATAGCAGGCGGGAAGGAGATAGGGAATCAGTCAAGATCGGGCATGTCGGTGGGGGTCATGTCCTTTTTCTTTTCCGGTTCGGGAAGGTCGGCTATGAGTGCCTCCGCTGTTAGCATTGTTCCTGCAACGGAGGCGGCGTTTTCAATTGCCGTTCTGACAACCTTTGTGGGATCTATGATCCCTGACTCCATCATGTCAACATAGTCTCCCGCCGCCGCGTTGAATCCCCAGTTCTTGCCCTTCTCTTTTCCGAGCTCAATGACCTTTTCAAGGACGACGAATCCCTCAAAGCCCGCGTTGTATGCTATCTGCCTGAGGGGAGTTCTGCACGCCTTCCTGATTATGTCAATTCCGAGCTTCTGGTCTTCATTGTCGGCTTCAACTCCATCAAGGGTTTCCGATGCCCTGACAAGCGCGACTCCACCTCCGGGGACAATGCCCTCTTCAACTGCAGCCTTCGTTGCGTGGACCGCGTCTTCAACCCTCGCTTTCTTTTCCTTAAGCTCCGCTTCCGTTGCTGCTCCTACCCTTATAACCGCAACGCCTCCGGAAAGCTTGGCGAGCCTCTCCTGGAGCTTTTCCCTGTCGTAGTCGGAGGTGGTTTCCTGAATCTGCTTTTTGATCTGCTCTATCCTTGCCTTAATCTGGGCTTCTTCTCCCTTTCCGCCCACTATGGTAGTGTTCTCCTTGTCAACGATTACTTTGTCCGCTCTTCCGAGCATGTCAAGGGTTACTGATTCAAGCTTGATACCGAGGTCCTCCATTATTGCCTGTCCGCCCGTCAGGATGGCTATATCCTGCAGGTAATCCTTCCTTCTCTGACCGAAACCGGGAGCCTTGACCGCCACAGCCTTGAGAACACCCTTGATGTGGTTGACCACGAGGGTGGCGAGTGCTTCTCCCTCAACATCTTCAGCTATTACAACAAGAGGCTTTCCTGCCCTGACAACATGCTCAAGGACAGGGAGAAGGTCCTTAACATTGGATATCTTCTTCTCGTAAATGAGGATGTAGGGTTCCTCAAGTACGCACTGCATTTTGTCGGGATCGGTTACGAAGTAGGGTGAAAGGTATCCTCTGTCAAACTGCATACCCTGAACCGTCTCAAGGGTGGTTTCGGCGGACTTGGACTCCTCAACGGTTATAACGCCGTCCTTACCTACCGCCTCCATGGCATCTGCAATAATTTTTCCGATTTCCGGGTCGTTGTTGGCGGATATGGTTGCAACCTGCTCAATGTCCGTTCTTCCCTTAACGTCCACCGAAAGAGCCTTAATCTCGTCAACCACCTTCTTAACAGCCCTGTCAATGCCTCTCTTGACGTCCATGGGGTTTGCACCGCTTGCGACCGCTTTTAGACCTTCGTGGAATATTGCCTGAGCAAGAATGGTTGCGGTGGTGGTACCGTCCCCTGCGACATCAGAAGTTTTGGATGCGACCTCCTTCACCAGCTGGGCACCGATGTTTTCGTAGTTGTCCTTTAGTTCAATCTCTTTCGCAACGGTGACCCCGTCCTTGGTGACGACGGGTGTACCCCAGCTCTTTGCGAGAATTACCTCTCTACCCCTCGGTCCGAGGGTCACCTTAACCGCGTTGGCAAGTTTGTCAACACCAGACTTGAGCTTTGACCTTGCCTCTTCACTATAAATAATTCCTTTTGCCGCCATTTTGCCCACCTCCTTTTAGTTTTTAGGCTGTAACCTTGGCATCCTCAACAACTGCGAGCACCTCGTCTTCGGACATAACGAGGTACTGCTCACCGTCAAGCTCCACTTCCGTTCCCGCGTACTTGTTGAAGAGAACCACATCGCCTTCCTTGACTTTGAGAGGTTTGATCTCACCGTTATTGAGAAGTTTGCCTTCACCCACCGCGATCACCTCGCCCATCTGGGGCTTTTCCTTGGCGGTGTCGGGAATGATAATCCCCGAAGGCGTCTTCTGCTCCTGCTCCTCAAATCGCCTCACCACTATCTTATCGTAAAGTGGCTTCAGCTTTGCCATCTTCCTACCTCCTTCCGGATTTTTTATTGCAGTAAAAAATTATATTAACGAATATCCCCGTTGTCAAGGGGTATTTTTGAAATATCTAAGCATTAGAAACTAAACTTTTATTAGCGGTTATACTTCAGATAGGTGCAAGGGTGAGTGTTGGTAAATTTTTTATAGTTTTATAAGAGTTTCTTTAACGAATGTCAGTTTCATTGTCATAACATAACAATTGAAAAACCCACGGAGGAGCGGGCTATGGAAGCAGTGAAGGAGATTTACACATTCCTTTTCAGACAGCGGTGGCCGGCGTGGATCGGCGGTATAACAATGGGGTTCATAGTTGCACTTATGTTTGTTTGGGGAAGTCCATGGGGGGTGACCAACGGAATAATAATCTGGGGAGATAACATTCTAAAGCCCATTCTGTATCCCGATGCGGAAGTGCAGAGCCCCATCTGGCAGTTCATTGCCCTTATTAACTGGGCGTTTCTCTGGGGAGCCCTTGCATCGGCACTCTTGGGAGGAGACTTCAGAATAAGCATTCCGAGTTTCAGGGAGTTTATTCTCGGAGCATTCGGGGGTTCCCTGATGGGAGTGGGAGCCTTCCTCGCTTTCGGTTGTACCGTCGGAGCGTTTCTCGTTGGCTTCGGAGCTCTTTCTGCTTCAGCGATTACGATGATGATAGGCTTGGGAGTGGGAGCCTACATCGGGCTCCGCATATACATGTGGCTCCTCTCGCGCGGATGGGGAGCTCCGGGCAAGATTATTGAGGTTCCTCTCAAGGTTCAGGTTTTCCTTGGAATTGTTTTAATAGCCCTTGCCCTTGTAGCTGTTCTCTTTCTTGAAAGAAAAGTATCCACCTACAGCCCAGCCCTCGGTCTTGGCTCAATTCAAATAGCCGCAGGCTCTCTTATCTTCTTCGGTGTTATTCTCGGAATAATAAATCAGAGAACGAGGTTTTGCTTTGTTCGTGCATTCAGGGAGCCCTTCATGACGGGCGAAGGTGACATGACAAGGGCTGCGGCTCTCGCACTGATCATCGCTGCGGTTTTCGGGGCAATAGTTAAGTTTTCTCCTTTCGCGGGAATTGTTGAGATTCAGGATGTTCAGGACCTTCTGGCAATTGAGATGACCGCGCCTCCCACAGTCAAGGGGATGATGATCGCTCCTTCCTTCCCCATAGGTTCTCTGATAGGAGGGATAATCTTCGGAATAGGAATGACCCTTGCGGGCGGGTGCTCTGTGGGTAGCATGTGGAGGGCAGGCGAAGGCTCACTCAAGAATGTCACCGCAATACTCTTTTACGCACTCGGGGGTTCACTCTTTGCCTTCTTCTACAGAAAGATTGAGCCGGTCCTTCTCCAAGCTTTCAGCTTTATCTACGAACCTCTCAAGGCTACCAACGCGACCGGTAAAAAGCTCTTCCTCCCCGAGGCTGTGGGTCTTGAATGGGCTCTTGTCATCCTTCTCGCCTTTGCCCTTGTATGGATGCTCTTCGCCACCTGGAACGAAAAGACTATGAAGTTTACTTTATAGATTCTATTATCGGACAAACCACCGCGGGCTTTGCCCGCGGTCCTTTAAGAAGCTCTCTCAAAAGATACTTCTTCCTCTCAAGTTCATTCATCAGCCTGTCAATCTCCTCAATTTTCCTGATGATTTTTTCTCTCGTGCACCTGCAGGGGTCAGTGCCCGATAACCTTATGTCAAGGATTTCCTTGATCTCCGCGAGGCTGAATCCTATTTCCTTTGCCTTCAGGATAAATCTGCAGATGTCCTCGTGAAAAGGACCGTACTCCCTGTATCCGGAGGCGTTCCTTTCGGGAGGCGGAATCAAACCTATCTCCTCCCAATAGCGGAGCGTTTTGGGATTTAACTTCAATCTCCTTGCGAGTTCACCTATCCTCATATGTATATAGGTATATATCCTTCCTTCACTTTCAAGATGTGGTACTCAAAACCCGACTTTATTACCTCTACGCCTTGGTAAAGGGCTTCCCTTTCAACGCCGAAGATGTTCATTGCCACCTGACAAGCCTTGAATTCTATCCCATAGATCATTAGGTTGGATATTCTCTCTTCAAATTCACCGCTTTCAAATCTATCAAGTAGGAAAATTCCCTCGTCGTATGCTACCACTTCAATTTTTGCCTTGGCTCCCCACAAGTTAATGGCACTCCTTATTCTCAGAAAGACCTTCTTCCACCTTTTCCTGTCCCTGAAGGTGACGGGGAAGAGGACTTTAACTTCATCATCGGGCATCTTTGCCAAGGACGACAGGGGTAAAAGCCAAGATAATGATATTGCTTTGAGAAGG